>JAXDMY010000127.1:0-13630 GCA_034665805.1 Alphaproteobacteria bacterium | reverse complement strand
TAACCGCACAGATCTGCAGCTTAGAGCACGTTCTTCTCATATGGAAACGCCTACGCCGAGGGGATTTTGCGGCGCGGGCAGGAGAAGGGCGAAGAGCGTAGCGCGCACTACGGTCGAGCCCTTCGACGAACCCGCGACGCAAAAGCCCCGGCCCTAATGGGTTGCGTGCGGGCGGGCACCCGCTTCCCCCATCAAGTCGGGGACTGCGCCGCTCAACCGATGTCACCGCATCGCTCTTCGCGTCGCGCCTGGCGGATTGCCTCGCCCGCGCGCAACGTAGACGATTCCATATGAGAAGAACGTGCTCTAGAAATCCGATGCCGGACGCAACGGCAATGTTTCGGAGGCTTTCGATTTATTATCGGGAGCAGTCGCCGATGCTGTTTTTTTCGCGTCGACCGTCTTGGGACGGGTCGCGCTTGGTTTGTCGTCGGCCGGCGTGGGACGCATTTGAGGGACAGGTTCGCTTTTCGGCGCACCGCCCGATAGCCCGGAACGGACAGATATTGGCTTAGGCTTGGCGGGTACTGCCGCGGGCTGCGAGGGAACCCTTACGCTCGGGTCCATCTGCAATCGCTCCAATGCGCCTGCGGTGGTGTCCGGTTCCGCAATGCCCCCGGCTGGCATCTCGGCCGCAGTCGCGGGTTCTGGGGCGGCCTGTGGCGCCACCGGAATATCCGATGCCTTCGGCTCCGGTATTGGCACGGTGGCCATCTGTGTGTCGCGAGCGATTGGTGCGTCGATCGGCTCCAGGCTGGGAACGAGCGCCATGTCTTTCAGAGGCGCAACCGAAGCGGCCTGTGGGGTGCGGGAGCTCTTGAGGCTGCGCACCAAAGCCAAATTTCTTGCGATCCGCGGAAATTCTGCGCTTGAAGGCGATGCTTGCATAAGCAAGGCTTCGGCCCCGTCCAGATCGCCGGTCTGCAAGTGAGAGAGTGCCGCGTTCGACAACACTGTAGGATCGCCCGGTTTCAACTGTAGGGCGCGACCATAGGCTGCCTGGGCTGCCAAAAATTCACCCTTCTGGTCGTAGGCGACCCCTTGGGCCGAGAAGAGCGACCAGTCCCTTGGCTGAAGCTCGACTGCGCGCTCGAGGAAGGCGAGCGCGTCATCGTTGCGCCCCATCGCGATCAGGGTCTTGCCATATTCCCCCAGCACCCGTGCATCATCCGGCGCCACCAGAACGAGCTGCGAAAGGGTGTGCGCCGCGGCCGAGAAATCTCCGCTTCTCCGCTGCGCCTGGGCTTGTTTCACCGCTTCATCGATATTGGTTGGAGCCGCCACCGGCCGTGAGGTCACGGAAGCGTCGTTTTTCCCCTTTGGCCTTGTGTCGGAGAAGACTGTCGCATCGCCGTTGAGCGCTGGAGCAGAGGCGCATCCGAGGAGCATCGCGGACAATGCCGCCAACGCACCCAATCGGACGGTCACATGGTTCATGGACAATTTCCGCCTGCAGATCCTGAACGGCCAAGCTCGCCGCCGCGAAGTCATCTTTGCGGGCGAGAGCGTCCCCGCAGCATGCGGATTTGCAGTCAAGAATCCCTTAATCTTGCGGCGTCCAGGGCCTTCAATTTTTGTGCGGATTACCGCATTTCGTCCAATTCCAGCCGCAATGCCATTGTCCTATATCCAGCGGTAATACCCTTGTTCTATATAGCGTCATGCAAGCAACGAGATATAAGCGTTCTTCGGGTCTTGCGGCAGGGTTGTTTACCGCCCTCGCCTTGATGACGATGCTTGCGTCCAAAACGGCAGCGCAGACGCTCGACAATCCGCAGCGTGTTGCTTTCCAGATTTCGACGGGTTCGACCACCGGTACCTATTTTCCCGTTGGCGCGATGCTGGCGCAGCTCCTGAGTCATCCGCCTGGCGTCGAACGCTGCGAGGCCGCGAATGTTTGCGGTCCTTCCGGTCTCATCATTTCGACTCGGGCTTCGCAAGGATCGGTTGCCAATCTGCTCTCGGTGAATAGCGGCATGGTCACTTCCGGAATCGCGCAGGCCGATGTCGTGGCCGCCGCTGTCGCCGGCCAGGGACCGTTTCGCAAAGGCGGGCCGATCAAACAATTGCGGGTGATCGCCAATCTATATGGCGAGGACCTGCATCTCGTTGTCGCGAAAAAGTCGAAGATCAAAAGCGTGGCCGATTTGCGCGGCAAGCGCGTGTCGCTTTCGACCGAGGGTTCGGGCACGAACGTCACGGCGCGCGCTGTGCTGACCGCCTTCAGGATCCCCGACAAATCCATCATTGCCAATTACGATTCCTCCGATCAGGCCGTCGAACTCTTGCAGATGGGCAAGCTCGATGCCGTCTTCTTCGTCGGCGGAACGCCGGTCAGCCTGCTGGAGCAATTGCTCGACGAAGACGTGGCGGAGCTGATTCCCATCAATGGTGACGGGCTCAAGCGGCTGCTCGCGAAGGAACCCAACCTTAGCGCTCACACCATCGCGAAGGGCACTTACGGCAATGTCCCCGCTGTCGACACGGTCAGCGTCGATGCATTGTGGGTTACCGGCGCTTCGCAGCCGGACAATTTGATCTATGGGATTTTGAAGTCTCTCTACAATCCGGCCAATCGCGGCACAATTCAGGCCGGCCGGTTGGGCTCTCATTTCATGGATATCGCCTCCGGCTCAAAGGAGGCGACGGCTCCGCTTCATCCCGGAGCGGTGCGGTTCTTCACCGAGGCCGGGATCCTGAAGCCCGGCCAGAAGGCCGCGCTTCCTGTCAGCACGCCGGTCCGCAAATCCTGAACGCAAAGTGATGAGGCTAGGGCGGCGCTTCGCCTCTGGCGCTCTCTTCCCATTCGCGCATGGCGGGTGTTGTCAGGATGCGTTGCGTATAGGCTTGCGCGACGGGCGGAAGATGAACGCCGTAGGTTTCGAAACGCGTTGCCACCGGCGCATAGAACGCATCGGCAATCGTGAAATGCCCGAACAGGAAGCCGCTGCTCTTTCCATATCGGCCCAGCACCGATTGCCACAATTCGATAATGCGCGCGATCTGACTTTGTACGGCATCCTCGAGGGGCGGCGTCGGGTAGCGCGCGGCGATGTCCATCGGCAGGACGCGGCGCAAATCGGGAAACCCTGAATGCATCTCGGCGACGATGCTGCGGGCCTCCGCGCGCGCGTTGGAATCCTCGGGCCACAAACGCGCTTGGGGGTGACGTTCGGCGAGGGTCTCGCAAATCGCCAAGCTGTCCCAGACGGTTCTGGAGAGTCCGCCTTCTTCGATCCTGAGCGCCGGCACCTTGGCCGATGGAGAATGCACCTTGATTTGTGAGCCGGTTTCGGGCTTTCGCAGCGGAATGACCACTTCGTCGAAGGCGAGCTTCGCGATTCTCATGGCCAGCCATGGCCGCAAGCTCCAGGAAGAAATCCTCTTGCTGCCGATATACAGTGTGTAACGCGCAGCCATCGGTTCTTCCTCGGCGGCTTGGGGACGTGCCGGATTGCGGAGCCGTCTTACCATTCCTATAAGGACGGATTCCAGCAAGGGTCGAAGCTTTCATGCTGAGCGTTTTCGTCACCGAAGCCGAATTGGGCGAGCAGAAGCCGGTTCTTCTGCATGCGGTCCTGCCGAAGGATCAGGAGCGGTTCATTTCCTCCCTCGGCTCCGGAGAGGCGCGCTGGCTGCGCGCCACAGGATTCGCGGCCAAGGAAGGCGAGCTCGTATTGGTGCCCAACGAAGCCGGTGCGCTTGGTGCTGCGGTGCTTGGCTTGGGCCCGGGGCGCGATCCCCACGCCTTGGCGCTGTTTTCGGAGCGCCTGCCGGCGGGTTTCTACCGGCTCGGCGATGTGCCGCCCGCTTTCGGGGCTGCCCGCGCCGCCTATGCCTGGGCCATCGGCACCTATGCGTTCGAGCGCTATCGCGTCCAGCGCAAGAAATCCGCGCGCAAGGAGCATCCTCGGCTTGTTGTCCCGGCCGGCGTGGACGGGGAAGCGGTCTCGCGCATCGCCGAAGCCGTGTTCTTCGCGCGCAATCTCATCAATACGCCGGCCAATGATATGGGCCCGGCCGAGTTGGAAGAGGCTGCGCGTTCGCTTGCTGAGCGGTTCGGGTGCCGCATCACCGTGATTGCCGGCGACGCGTTGCTGGAAGCGAACTATCCAATGATCCACGCCGTCGGACGTGCCAGCACGCGTTCACCGCGGCTGATCGATATCGTCTGGGGCAGGCAAGAACATCCCAAAGTCACGCTGGTGGGCAAGGGCGTGTGCTTCGACACCGGCGGACTCGATCTGAAGAATGCCTCGGGCATGGCGACCATGAAGAAGGACATGGGCGGCGCCGCCTGTGTTCTGGGCCTCGCGCAGATGATCATGGGCGCCAATCTTCCGGTGCGGCTGCGCATCATGGTGCCGGCGGTGGAGAACAGTGTTTCGGGCTCGGCCTATCGTCCCGGCGACGTGCTCGCCAGCCGCAAGGGCCTCTTTGTCGAGATCGGCAATACCGACGCCGAGGGCCGTCTGGTCCTGGCGGACGCGCTTGCGGAGGCCGATACGGAAAACCCCGCACTGATGCTTTGCCTTGCGACTCTCACCGGCGCGGCGCGCGCCGCGACCGGCATGGAGCTTCCGCCGTTCTTCACCGATGATGAAAGCCTTGCGGCAGATCTGATCCGCCACGGAAGTGCGGAGAATGATCCGGTGTGGAGGCTTCCTTTGTGGCGCTCTTACGAATCGGCCGTCGACAGCACCATCGCGGACATCAACAACGCGCCGGATTATCCGCTGGCCGGCGCGATCACAGCGGCACTCTTCCTCAATCGGTTCATCACCAAGACCGAAAGCTGGGCGCATTTCGATATTCCGGCGTGGACCGACCGGCCAAAGCCCGGACGGCGCAAGGGCGCGGAAGCAAACGCCATTCGCGCCATGTTTGCCATGATCGCGTCGCGTTACGGCCAGAATCGGTGAGCGCGGGTCCAGATCGCCGGTTGACGCCCGCGCGACCCGATCTCGCGGCCGCCCACCTCAAAGGGCAGGTCTCCGCCAACAGTTTCGTCGCAGGGCGCCCGGCGCAAGTCGCCCACGGCATCGCGGGGCTTTATGCCGCGCCGTCAGAGGATTCCGGGCTTCAGACACAGCTTCTGTTCGGTGAGGGTTTCACCATCTACGAAGAGAGGCACGGCTGGGTATGGGGCCAGGCGAGTCTCGATTCCTATGTCGGCTATGCGCGAGGCCCATGTTTCGCGCTCCCACTCGCTGCGACTCACCGCGTGACGTCGCTCGCGACTCCGCTTTTGCGCGCTCCGGACGTCAAGAAGGGCGCCTTCGACATGCTGCCGATGAACGCCAAAGTCGCGGTGGTGGACGAGGAGGGCCGTTTCGCGCGCCTCACCAACGGTGCGTATGTTTTTTCCCGGCATCTTGCACCGGTCGATGAGCGGGCGGCCGATTGGGTTGCCGTGGCGGAACGTTTTGTCGGCGTGCCCTATCTGTGGGGGGGAAAGACCTCGGCCGGCATCGATTGTTCCGGCCTGGTGCAGACCGCCATGGAAGCAAGCGGACTTCGGGCCCCGCGCGACACCGATATGATGGAGTCGGCATTGGGCGTCGCGATGGAAGAGGCTGCCAAGTTGCAGCGCGCCGACCTGATCTTTTGGAAGGGCCATGTCGGTCTGATGTTGGACCGCGAGCGCTTGATCCACGCCAATGGCTTCACGATGCAGGTTTCCGTCGAGAATCTGGCCGAGGTACGCGAGCGCACGCTGACCGGCGAAGGTCTGCCCATCCGGACGGTAAAGCGACTCTAAGGAGTCGGCGCGGCGCCGGGTGCCGGCAGCGGCGCGGGCGTATCGGCCTGCATCCGTAAGAACGCCATCACGTTCAGCCGGTCCTGCGGCTTGGGCAGCCCGGCGAAGCTCATCTTCGTGCCGGGAATGAAGACCGCAGGCTGCCGCAAGAAATTGAACAGGTCGGGATAGGACCAATCGCCGCCTTTCGCCTTCACGGCGGCGGAATAATCGAAACCGGGATGGCTCGCCTTGGGCCGTCCGACGACGCCGAACAGATTCGGCCCGATCTTGTTGGGTCCATCTTTCGCCCAATCATGGCAAGCCGCACAGCGCTCGGCGATCGACGCGCCGGCCATCGCATCGGCCATGGGGAGCACCGCGCCAAAATCGGGCGTCGCTTCGGCGGCGGGTGCCGCCGCGGCCGCTGGCGCCTCGGTCTTTGCTTCGACTCCCGGAACGTTATAGGCCGGTTTGGCCGGTGGCGGCGCGTAATACACCGCTTGACTTGCGATATGCGCCACGACCACGAACAGAACCGTGCCGAGCACGCTACCTAAGATCTTATTCCACTCGTGGGAATCCATCGGCTTGGCTTTCGCAAACTGGCTGTTACGAGCGGCCGCTCCCGATTCGGGAATAGCCCGCTAGTGTGGTGAATCTGAAGGTCCTGCAAACCAGCATGGCATCTGTATTAGGGAACTTCAAATTTGAGAACCACACTAAAATCAATAGATTGCTAGATTGCTAGTGTGGCTTTGAATACGAAATTTGCTCGGAGAGCGGCTCCGAGGTTTGCGGAAATTCCCGATTCGCCACGCTAGCTACGCGGGGCGACATACCCACCGACCCTCGAGCGTCATTGCGGCGAAGCGTCGCATAAGGCAGACATTCGCCCATGAACGCGATTGTCGTCATACCCGCCCGCATGGCATCGACACGGCTTCCCGGAAAGCCGCTCGCCGATATCGCCGGAGAGGCCATGATCGTGCGGGTCTGGCGTCAGGCGGTGAAGGCCGGAATCGGCCCGGTCCTTGTCGCCGCAGCGGATGAAGTCATCGTCGCGGCGGTCGAGCACGCCGGCGGACGGGCCGTGCTCACCGACCCCGATCACGCTTCCGGCTCGGATAGGGTGCATGAAGCGCTTGAGAGAGACGATCCCGAGAGGCGGTTCGATGCGGTCATCAATCTCCAGGGCGACCTGCCGGCGCTCGATCCCGCAGCCGTGAGAATAGTGGCCGCAACCTTGCGCGAAAGCGGCGCCGATATCGCGACGCTTGCCGCGCCCATCTCGGACGAGGGCGATTGCAACAATCCGAATGTGGTGAAAGCCATCGTCGCCTGGAACAAAGAGGGGCGGCGCGGGCGCGCCCTGTATTTTACGCGAGCGCGCGCGCCGTCGGGCGAGGGCCCGCTCTTTCACCATGTCGGCGTTTATGCTTTTACGCGCAGCGCGCTGGCGCGCTTCGTCGCCCTGCCGCCCTCGGCGCTCGAGCGGCGCGAAAAACTGGAGCAATTGCGCGCGTTGGAAGCGGGCATGCGCATCGAAGTCGCTTACATTGACGCGGTGCCGCTGTCCGTCGACACTCCGGAGGATTTGGAACGGGCAAGAAGATTGCTTTCATGAGCAGATTTCCCGCATGACCCAGATATCGCTGATAAAGCAGGCGCGCCGCGTGGTTTTCCAAGGCGAGCCGGGCTCCTACTCGCATCTCGCGGCGCTTGAGGCGCTGCCCCATTGCGAGGCGGTTGCCGCGCCGACTTTCGAGGACGCCTTCGCCGCCATTCGTGAAGGCGTGGTGGATCTGGGACTCATCCCGATCGAGAATTCCCTCCATGGCCGCATTGCCGACATCCACCATCTCCTGCCCGACGCGCCGATCTATATTCTGGGCGAACATTTCCACCGGGTTCGCCATCAATTGATGGCCGTGCCGGGAGCCACACTTGCATCCATCAAGACCGTGGTGAGCCAGGAGCCCGCGCTCGGTCAGTGCCGCAATATCGTCCGCGACATGGGCCTCAAGCGGCAGCTCTGGGCGGACACCGCCGGCGCGGCGCGTCACGTGGCAGAAGTCAAAGACATGACTTTGGCCGCCGTCGCCTCCAAGCTCGCTGCCGAAATCCACGGGCTCGTCATCTTGAAGGCTGATGTCGAGGATGCCGATCACAATGTGACGCGCTTCCTTATCATGTCGCCCGATCCCGAGACCACCAAGAGCAAGGGTCGGCCGGTAATTACGACCTTTATATTCCGTGTACGGAATGTTCCCGCCGCGCTCTACAAGGCGCTTGGAGGGTTCGCCACCAATGGAGTCAACCTCACCAAATTGGAATCCTATCAACTGGAGGGCTCGTTCAACGCGACCCAATTCTTTGCCGACGTCAACGGGCATCCCGATGAGCGCAATGTGCAGCTGGCGCTCGAGGAATTGAAATTCTTCACCTCGTCGCTGAAGATTCTCGGCGCCTATCCAGCCCACCCGTTCCGGCGGACGTTGAAGAACTAACCTCGCAATTGAAAAACAGCCTGTCATTCCCGGCCTCGCAATGCGAAAGCATTGCGAGGGGAAGGGAATCTATTTCGAGATCGAGTATTCTCTTCAGCAAATGGATGCCCTGTCCCTCGCGCTTCGCGCTCGCCGGGCATGACAATTTTGCTTGATGTGACCGCACTCAGCTCTGATCCTTCAGACTCGCAATGAGGTTGGTGTAACGCTCGCGATCTGCGCGGTTGAAGCAGCAGAAGATGATTCGCGTTTGAATCGCGCAAGCCGCGAGATGCGCCGTCACCCGTTCCAAGGCGAGCTTCGCCGCGATGTCCGCCGGCCAGCCATAGGCGCCCGTGCCGATTGCGGGAAAGGCGATGGTGCGCAGCCTGTGTGTGTCGGCGAGCGCCAAAACGGAATCGTAGCAGCGCGCAAGTGCCGCTTCCTGCTGTGGGTTGTTGATGCCGCCGGCCCAGATCGGGGCCACGGTGTGGATCACCCGCGATGAGGGCAGACCGTAGCCGTGCGTGATGACGGCCCCGCCTTCGGCGCAAGTCCCGATGCGATAGAGATCTTCGTCCATCTCCCGGCCGGCCTTGCGGCGGATCGCGCCATCGACTCCGCCGCCCGGCATCAGTGCGGAATTCGCCGCATTCACGATTGCGTCCAGCTGCAGGGTCGTGATGTCCGCTTCGATCGCTTCAAGACGACCTGCAAGCCCCGTCATGTTCCGTCGGCCCAGTTCCTGATCAGATGATGGGCAATGGCATCGCGGCGGGGCAGCTTCACCTCGTGGGATTCACCCTCGAGCATGCGCTTTACCTCTGCCCGCTCGAACCAGCGCGCGGCGAGGATCTCGTTGCCGTCCACTTCGATCTCACGGGAAAGGCTTTGGGCGAAGCAGCCGATCATCAGGCTCGAAGGAAAGGGCCAGGGCTGGCTTGCGTAATAATGCACGCTACCGACGCGCACGCGAACCTCTTCATAGACTTCGCGCCGCACCGCTTCTTCGATCGTCTCCCCCGGCTCGACGAACCCGGCCAGCGTGGAATAAAGCCCGCCCGCGAAACGTTTGTTGCGGCCCAACAGACAGTGGTCGCCGGCGGTCACCAGCATGATGACCGCGGGGTCCGTGCGGGGAAAATGCTCCGCCTTGCATTGCGGACAGACGCGGCGGTAGCCACCGTCTGAAGCAATGGTGACCGCGCCGCATTGGGCGCAGAACCCATGCCGCTTGTGCCAATCGATGAGCGCCTTGGCCTGGCCCAATATCGCGATCTCGTCGCTGGCCAAGAGGGACGCCGCCGAGCGCGCATCGCGGAAATGGCCGTGGCTCGCCAGCGACGCGGCCAAAGGATCGGCAAGGGCGGAAATGTCGCGTGCGAAGCGCGGTCCGTCGTGGTCCAGTCCAAGGAACACCTCCACGGCATCGCAAGCGCCCAAACCCGAGGCCAATTCGCCGTCGATGAAGCCGAGCTGGGTTTCCTTGGTCGCATCCTCAGGCCCGAACAAAAGCGGTTGGAGTTTCCAGAGCGGCAGCACGCGAGCCCTGGAATTGGAGCGCTGGGCCGCAAGCCAAGCGGCATCGCCGCGTTTTTCACTGGCCCGGTCGAGGGGATTGCCCGAAAACGCGATCATCGGAACCTCGATAACATCCTGCGGACCGTAAACGCGGCATCCACGGCGTCAAAGCCTTAATATCCCCAAGGGCCTGCCCCGCCCTTGCTTCGCAGGCGCCCGCCCCTGATATAGTGGTGAGGGAGGTTGGCGACGGACGAGACACTCGCCAACCCGGTCAGGTCCGGAAGGAAGCAGCCGTAACGAGCGCCGTTTCGGGTCGCTCGCCAGCCTCCTGCTCAATTTCGAACAAAGCGCCAATCGACCGATGGAAGAGACCCAGGAACCGCTTTTGGGCCTTGATAATGCCACGCCGGCAGTCCCGCCGCCTGTTTCGGGGCGCAGCGAGGCTTATCGGGTCCTTGCCCGCAAATACCGGCCCCAGAATTTCACCGGTCTTATCGGGCAGGAGGCGCTGGTCCGCACTTTGCGCAACGCCTTTGCATCGGGCCGCATCGCGCATGCCTTCATGCTGACCGGCGTGCGCGGGGTGGGAAAGACAACCACGGCGCGTATCATCGCCCGGGCCTTGAACTGTGTCGGTCCGGATGGCAAGCGCAACGCTCCCACGATCGATCCGTGTGGAATCTGCGAGCCCTGCCGCGCCATCGCCGAATCGCGCTTTATCGACGTGCAGGAGATGGACGCCGCCTCGCGCACCGGTATCGACGATATCCGTGAGATCATCGAGGGCACGCGCTATGCGCCGGCCGCCGCGCGCTACAAGGTCTACATTATCGACGAGGTCCACATGCTTTCGAAGCAGGCGTTCAACGGCTTGTTGAAGACGCTGGAAGAACCGCCGCCGCATGTGAAATTCGTTTTCGCCACCACCGAAATCCGCAAAGTGCCGGTGACGGTGCTATCGCGTTGCCAGCGTTTCGATCTGCGCCGGATCGAGACCGAGGAGCTCAGCCGTCATCTCACGGACATCGCACGAAAAGAGCAGGTCGATATCGAACAAGCCGCGATATCCCTGATCTCGCGGGCGGCGGAAGGCTCGGTGCGCGATGGTTTGTCGCTGTTGGACCAGGCCATCGCTCACCACTCGGGAGAAGGCGGAGCCATTTCGGGCGAGTCGGTGCGCGACATGCTGGGCCTTGCCGACCGCGGACGTGTGCTCGATCTCTTCGAGAAGCTGATGGGCGGCGAAATCGCAGCAGCCCTCGCGGAATTCAAATCGCTCTACGACCATGGCGCCGATCCGTTGGTCGTGATGCAGGACCTGCTGGAGACGACGCATTTTCTCACCCGGGTCAAGGTTGCGCCCGGCGCGGAAGGATTCTTCGATGGGGGTTCGACAGAAGCCGCGCGCGCGGTGACGATGGCGGGAAAGCTCACTGTGTCCGCGCTGACGCGCGCCTGGCAGGTGCTGCTCAAGGGCCTGATCGAAGTTCGCGATGCGGCAAATCCGTTTCCGGCAGCCGAGATGGCCCTGGTGCGCCTTGCCCACGCTGCGGATCTGCCGCCGACGGAGCGGCTGGTGCGCAATCTGCGCGATGCGGAATCGGCAAACCCCGCCCCCCCTGCGTCGCCGCCGTGCGGTGGCGGTTCGCTCCCGCGTGCGCAAATGACCACGCGCGCATCCGAGGATCCCCTGCCGCGGCGAGAGGACGTCCCGGCTCCCGCGCCGATTGCTGCGCCCGCCATGGACTTGCGCACGCTGGAAGACATCGTGGCGCTCGCCAAGGACAAGGGTGCGCGTCTATTGGCGACGCAACTGGAATCCAATGTCCATCTGGTTTCCCTGGAGCGCGCCCGCATCGAATTCCGTCCCAACGCACAAGCGCCCAAGACATTGGCGAACGATCTCGCCCAGCGCCTGCGCGATTGGACCGGCGAACGTTGGATCGTCACGCTGGCCTCCGACGGCGGCGCGCTGACCCTTGCCGAGCAGCGCCTCGCCGCGGACCGCGCCAAGAAGGATGCGGTCTCCCAGGAACCCTTCGTGCGGGCTGTGCTGGACGCTTTTCCCGGCGCGGAAATCGTTGCCGTGCGCGAGCGCGACGAACCGCCGCCCACGCCTTCCGATGAGGAGTTGAGTTGATGGATTCCAACCTCATGCGTCAGATGCAGGAGATGCAGCGCCGTGCGGAAGAGCTGCAAAAGGGCCTCGCCCAGATGGAAGCGGAAGGCGTCTCCGGCGGCGGCCTGGTGCGCGCCACATTGAACGGCTTGGGCGAACTCAAGCACCTCGCCATCGATCCGTCGCTGATGAAGCCGGAGGACCACGGAATCGTCGAAGATCTGGTCGTCGCGGCCTGTGCCGACGGCAAGGTGAAATTGGAAGCGCGGCGGTTTCAGGATTCGAAATTCGTCGAGGATTTGTTGAAGAGCTTCGGCGCCGGCGCGCCGGATTCGAATTGAGGCGTTCGTGGCGCCCGCGGGACAAGAAATCGAGCGCCTCATCCAGTTGCTTGCCAAGCTGCCGGGGCTTGGTCCGCGCTCGGCGCGCCGCGCCGCCTTGGCCCTTCTAAAAAAGCGCGAGACCCTTTTGGAGCCGCTTGCCGACGCGCTGGCAAAAGCCGCCGCCGCTCTCAAACAATGCTCCAATTGCGGCAATCTCGATACCACGGATCCTTGCGCGCTGTGCCGCGACCCGGAGCGGCCGACGAGCGTCATCTGCGTGGTCGAGGATGTCGCGGATTTGTGGGCCCTGGAGCGTGCGGGCGTATTTCGCGGCCGTTATCACGTGCTGGGCGGCGCTCTCTCGGCGCTCGACGGCGTCACGCCGGAGAAGCTCAATCTGCCCAGACTGCTGGAACGGGTGAAGGCCGGCGCCACGGAGGTGATCCTGGCCATGAACGCGACCGTCGAGGGTCAGACAACGGCGCATTATCTGCTCGACGCGCTAGAGCCTTTGGGCGTCAAGATCACGCGGCTCGCGCATGGCGTGCCCGTCGGCGGCGAACTGGATTATCTCGACGAGGGGACGCTCTCGGCCGCCTTCAAGGCGCGCCGCGCGTTTTGATCCAAAGTTTTCCTCCCCTGCAAAGCGGGGGAGGTGCTCGCGAAGCGAGCGGAGGGGGCACGTGACGAACGCTATTGTGCCGGCACTGCATCGTTCGGCCCGAAGTGCTGCGAGTTGCTCAGGCTAGTGGTCACCTGGCGTTGGCCGTCGGGAGGGGGCGCTCCCGGGGAATGAATAATCGGCAGAACAGGAATTCCCTATGTAGTATGCGGGCGCGAGCGAGCCCCTGAGCGCATCTAAGACGAAATCGTAGTCCCGCTTATCTCGAACCTCATGACGCACAAACGCATTGATCCATAGTTGCGCGGACTGGTTCGGATGGAGCGCGTTGAACCGTGAGACGAATTGCTCAACATCGGCGCAAGGCGCGGTCTCGTCATAAGCGCCATGCAAGAAAATGAACCGCACATCTTTCGCTCGCGGGAACAGATTCTGAGGCTCCAGCGGCTGTTCAAGATCCTGCACGACCCGCCTCAAATAGTGAAGGAGGTACTCAGGCGGGAGTGTTTGCCTCCCTTTGAAAATGGCACTTGGCTTTACAACACCGGCATCGTCGATGAACAAGGACGGGTGAACTTGACCGCTTGCAATAGCGGCCAGACCCACGAGAGACCCGAAACTATCCGCTACAATGATCGGATGCGGGAATTTCGCTTTTAGCACGCGCTCGGCAAATTTGATGCCGGTGGCGACATCATTGCCGAATATCTCCGTGAAATTGCGTGCTTCGTAAGGCTCGAGGAAATTGCCAATGCTCCCAGTATAATTGACGACCACGACGGGGTGGCCGCTGAGCGTAAAGATATCCGATAT
>JAXDMY010000126.1:0-13867 GCA_034665805.1 Alphaproteobacteria bacterium | reverse complement strand
TCTTCAGCCGCCTCGCAGGTCGGCACGCCGCTGCGGAGAGCTAGAAATCTGATTTATCGGCCGTGGGCAGCGGGACCACGTCATAGCCGAAGTAGAACACGTTGTTCGGCTCGCACAGATCTTCGATCAGCATGCCCGGATGCACGCGCCGCCAGGTCGACCGCGCCGTCCATGGCATGTTGTAAGCGCCGGGGTCCTCGACCTTGATATTCACCTCCAGGGACTTGCCGTCATTGATCATGCGGAAGCGCTCGACGACGTGAAGCTGGGTCGTGTGCGGCGTGCGGTAATTGTCGACGAAGGTCTTGTCGTTGAAGCCGATGGTGTCGACAACCAGAGTGTCCCCTTCGTAATGGCCAATCGATTCTCCGTACCAGGACGGTTTCGGAGTGGCCGAATGAGGCACGTTCAAATAGATGCGGCGCGTCGAGGCATAGAGCTCGTTGATCATCACGACTTCGTTCTTGGTCTGGAGGATATGGACCGGCTGGCCGCGATTGTAGATGTCGAAGCCGGGCACGCCGCCGGGATAGCAGCGCTCGCGGGCGATGAACGGCACCTTGCCCGCCAGCACGTCGTCATTCGTCTTCTTCATCTGCGCGACGACCCAGGGCTGGAGAATGGGATTGGTGAGGTCTGCGACCCGGTAGGTCGGCTGACCTTGTCCATTGGGCGTATAAGGATGCGCGGGATCGGATTCGACCGGTCCGGGGCCCGCCGATTTGTCATGGGGCAGGAAATCATCGCTCGCCGGGCGGTCCGCCGCCCAGCCGGTCTCGCCGTCTGGGTTGAAATTTGGAAACGCATCCTTCGCGCCCTCGGCAGAAACCGCCGGCAATATGGCTGCCGTGGCGAGAAGGCCCAACACCGCACTCAACACCGAAATCTTAGACATGCTGTGAACTCCCAATTCCTGCCCTGCGTTCTGCCGGCAGACATAGCATTTCCGGCGGAAATGCGGAACGCCACCCGCAAAGATGGTTCCGTTCAGTTAATGCGCTCTGCGCTGCGGGAACGCTTGGCCGTTCGGGGCGGTTTTTGAACCCGAGCGCGAATGGAATAGAGTGCGTGGACTGATCAATGGCAGGCAAAGGCGCCATATTACCAAAAAGAGAGGAAGCGGGGCGATGAGACTCATGACCATGAAGTCGGCGATGCTGGCGATCGTCGCCTCCCTTGTGTGGACCGGTTCTGCGTTCGCGCAGGATTTGGGGCCGCGGGTCAAGAAGCTTGCCGATGGTGTCTATGTCCACACCGGAAACGGCTTTGACTCCAACAGCGGCATTATTCTCACCGATGAAGGCGTAATCGTGATCGACACCGGGCAGAACCCGATCGAGTCGCGGGACATCATGGCCACGGTGAAGAAGCTGACTTCGATGCCGGTGCGCATCGTCATCGATACCGAGCCGCATGCCGATCACACGACAGGGCATTTTGTGTTTCCCGGGGCGGTGATCATAGCGGCCGCGGGAGGAGGGAACTCGATGCGCGCCGCCGACCGCGCCGCGCCGAACCGGATCCAGACCATGTCGGCCACATCGCCCGAGATGAAGGCGGCGCTCGAAGGCTACAAGTTCATCACGCCCACTATCGAATACCACGACAGGATGACGATCAATTTCGGCGGGAAAACCATCGAGCTCATCTCTATGAAGGGAGTCCATAGCGAGTCCGACAACGCGGTATGGCTGCCAAAGGAGCGCGTCGTGTTCTCGGCATCGGCTTTCGTGGTCAACCAGATCAATATTCTTCGTCCCTTCGTCACCATTCCCGACATTCTGGCCGCCGGCAAAATGATGAGGGCGTTGAATCCCCAATACGTCGTCCCGGGGCATGGGACGCCCGGTACGGTGAAGATTTTCGACGACGGCGAAAAATATTATGCGCTGCTCATGGATCGGGTCGGCGCACTGATGAAGCAGGGCAAATCGCTCGACGACATCAAGAAGGAAGTGAAGATGCCCGAATATGCGAGCTGGGGCAGCCAGGATCGCATGCCAACCAATGTCGAAGCGGCCTACAAGGCGTTAGGTGGCAAGATATAGACGGTTGGTCTTTCGCAAGGCGAAATACAGCAGCCAAAGGACGGCCACGAAGACAATCGTCGTATAAAGCTGGCTTGCGAGCTCGGGGAAAAACGCCATGGCGATCAACACCGCCAATATGCCCATTTGCGCCGCGTAGCTGAGCCAAGGAAACAGCCACATCTTGAATCCCAACGCTTCCAATTCGCCAGGCGCCATGGAAATGCGGTGCCGGATCTGCGCCGTTCCAACCATCAAATAGAGCAAGAGCATCGCTGCGCCGGACGCATTCACCAAAAACGAAAACACGCCGGTCGGGGAAACCACCGAGGCGATGAGCGCGGCATAACCGAATGCGCTTCCCGTCAGAATCGCGCGCACCGGAACCTTGCGGCGGTTGAGGGCCACCAGGGCCTGCGGCGCATCCCCATTCGCGGCCAGCGCGAACAACACCCGCGAGGTCACATACAAGCCGGAATTCAGGCACGACAAGACTGCGGTCAGCACGACGAAATTCATCGTGAGGGCCGCGCCCGGGATGCCGACTTGAACCAATGCGGCCACGAAAGGGGACGTGCCCGGTTTGATCGTATTCCATGCCACCGTGCATAGGATCAGGAACATCGAGACCACATAGAACAAAAGCACGCGCACGGTCAGCGTCGTGGTCATCGAGGCGATGGCCCGCGCCGGCTCTTTCGATTCCACGGCGGCAACCGTGGCGATCTCCGCGCCCGTCAAGGAGAAGATGACGGTGGCGACGCCTGCGAGCGCGGACAAACCGCCAAACGGTGCGAAGCCGCCGAAGCGCACCAGATTTGAAAAATCGGGTCCGGGGTGCTGCGGCGACAGGCCCAGCACATAGGCGCCCGTCACCAGAATGAACGCGATGATCGCCGCGACTTTGATCGAGGAGAACCAGAATTCGAATTCGCCATAGGATCGCGCCGAAAAAAGATTCACCACCGTGAGACAGGCGAGCAGCACGAGCCCGATGAGCCAGACGGGAAGCGCGATCCATTGATTCAAGATGATCGCTCCGGCCAGTGCCTCGACGGCCACGACGATCATCCAGAAATACCAATAGAGCCATCCGCCGACGAAGCCCCAGCCATGGCCCAGCACCTTGCGGGCATAATCGGTGAAGAAGCCGATTTCGGGATTGGCCAGTGCCAGTTCGCCCAGCATGCGCATGGAAAAGAGGATGAGCAGGCCGGCGATGATATAGCTGAAGATCACGGCCGGCCCGATGGAAGCGATCGCCGCGCTGCTGCCGACAAACAATCCCGCTCCGATGATCCCGCCGATGGAAATCATCGCAACGTGACGCGATTGCAGCGTACGGCTTAGTCCGATCGGTTCTGGCATGGCATCTACTATCGTTCTGGGGTGCCGGTCACAAGCCTGCATACCATTGGTAGCCGCGGTCTTCCCAGAAGCCGCCTTTGCCACCGGCGATGGGACCAAGCGCATCGACCGCCTCGATGCGAGTGACATATTTGGCGTTCTTGTAGCCGATCTGGCGCTCCACCCTCAGGCGCAGCGGCGCGCCATGTTGCACCGGCAGGGCCTCGCCGTTCATGCCATAGGCGAGGATGGTCTGCGGGTGAAAGGCGTCGAACAAATCGATGCTTTCGTAATAGAACGAACCTTCTTCCAACTCGTCCAGACAGTGGAAAACGATATAGCGCGCTTGCGGCGCCAGCCCGGCCATCTGCAGCAGATGGGCGAGGGGAACGCCCGTCCATTGGCCGATTGCGCTCCAGCCCTCGTCGCAACTGTGCTGCGTGACCTGGGTGCGCGAAGGCAATTGCTTGATCGAATCGAGCGAGAGCGACAGCTCTCTATTCACCATCCCGTCGACCTTCAAGCGCCAATCGGCGAATTGCGAACTCACCAAATCGAAATAGCTGTCGCTGTCAGGCCTCTCCGTGCCATTTGGCGGAAAATCGGGCGAGATATCAGCGAGTGTGTATTCGCGCACCAGCGGCTGTGCGGCGAGCAGAAGACGATGCGCGCGCAGCGACATCAACTGGCCGAAATCGAGCAGCGGCCGCATCGAGGCCTCATCGAACAGCGGATCGCAGCCGGTGAGCATGGCGCTGCCGATGCTCGCCGCGCCGGCCACGAGCAGTCCACGGCGACTGATGATGATACGGCTCATGATGCGCGCTCCGGCCTGATCGCATAACGTCCGGTGATCATCGAACGCATGAGGTTGATCACGCCGGACAGCATGACCTCGACGATATGGACCATCACGAAGATCACCAAGAGATTGGCGGTGATGAAATGGATCGTGCGTGCCGACTGGCGTCCGCCGAAAAGATCGAACAGGAACGGAAACAATGCGGTGACCGCCGGAGACATGGTCAGCCCGGTGAGCACCATCCCCGGCAGCAGTACAAAAATCACCACGAGGTAGGTGAGTTTTTGCAGCAGATTGTAGCTTTTGGCGGCCTCGCCGCGCGCGCGGCGCAACCGGAGATGATTCCAGATGTCGCTCAGAATGTGGCGAGGGGCGAGCTGGGCGGCCGCGGGCGCAAGATCGCGGCGGAAATGGCCGCTGATGAGACCGGCGAGCAAATAGATCGTACCGTTGATGACGAACAGCCACGCCATCAGGAAATGCCAGTCGCGCGCCAGCGCCAGGCCCGACCCCAGCGTCGCCCAGAGGGGGAACGCGCCGCGCCTTGGCCGCCCGTCGGAATCATAGGTCACGCCGAGAATGCCGGTGGTGATGAAATTATGATCGCCAATACGCGTGATCCCGACCGGCTGTCCCGTCTCCTGATCAAGCATCCCGTCGATCGCAAGAACGGTCGGCACGCCCGGATAGCCGTAATTGCCCCAATAGAGCGCCGGGTGAATGTTGAAAAGCTTCAGACCGCTCATCAAGAGCATAGCGAGACACAGCACATTGACCCAATGCGTCACGCGCACCAACACGCTGTGCCGGTAGATGATTTCGCGCCGCGCCGGAGTGGCCCCAACTGCCATGATCGCCGCCCGCTCGCTCACAGCCATCCTATTCGCCCCGAAATGGTTAGGGGTCCAGCGGCTCGACCCTGACAAGCGTCGCTTTGTGGTTGTTGCCCACCCACAATTGCGATGGCGCTACGGATTTGTCCACGTCAACGCGGCGGATATTGGTCTCGGACGGAAGCAGATAATCGATCATCTCTCCCGTTTTGACATTCAGGCGCGTCACATGATCGTTCGCCATCCCGCCCGTCCAGGCATAGGTGTTGTTGTCGAATACCGCGTCATAGGGCGTGGCATAAGGCGTCGGCACTTTCCATTCCTGGAATTTCCCCGTCTTGGGATCGAACATCCCGATATTCTGGCCGCGATTTTCGGCAAACCACAACCGGTCCTGATTGTCGAAATGGCCGCGCCGCGGTCCGGAATTCAATGTCGGCGTCTGGTAATAGGTGGGGGTCAAGCTCTTGGCATCGACTTTGATGATGTAGTCGGCATTGACCTCCATGCCGTAGAAATTGTTTTTCGAATCCGCCGCCACGCCATAAGACCCGTGATCCTTGGCGCCGGCCGGCTGGCCTTTCAAATAATCGACCGTCGTCCATTTGCCCGTGGCCATATCCACCTGATATTCATTGTCGCCCCCGATCCAGACCTTGCCGTCCACATGGGTCGCCTCGGGCACGACCATGGCGATGCGCGCCTCATCCCGATTGAGGAACGTCGGCGAACCCCAGGTTTGGAATTTCTCCGTCTTGGGATCGAATTTGACCAGCGAGCCCTGCATCATGGCGCCGATCCAGATCATCCCGTCCCGGTCGGCCTGGATCATGAGATTTCCGGTGGGCGCGCCCGGCTTCGTCACCGGAATGGGAAATTCCTTCGCCTTGCCGGTCTTGGGATACAGACGGCCGACATATTGGGCGCCAAAATCCCCGTACCAAACCGCTCCGCGAGCATCGACGATGGCGTCATGCGGCATGGCGCGCGGCCGCGGCAGATCGTATTCGGTGATGATGACGCGCGTCGCCTTGCCTGTGGGCCTGGAATCGGTCTTCAAGGGGTAGGGGCGCTCATCGCCCTCGCTCAGATTGATCGTGCTGATGAATTTGCCCAGCGCCGCCTGTCCCGCCGTCGGTGGGCCGATCTTCCGGCCGAGTTGCGGCTGGGGTTGCGTGGGCATGCTGCCCTGCGCCCAGGTGCTCATGCGCTGGACAACCTTGCCCATGTCGGTCGCATTGTAGCGGGATTTGGCGATGCGCTCGAGCGTGTGGCAGCTCGTGCAATTGAACAGTGCTTCCTTGAACGGCTTGGTGCCGGGAAAACTTTGCAGCCACTCGCCGTTCGACAGCTGATGCTCCAGATCCTTGGTCTTGACGAGGTTCACATCCAGCGCCGCCGGCCGGGCCGTCACTTCCACTTGCGCCGGTGTGGCGCCGGGCAGCTCATATCCTATGGCCCGGATGGTGACGGCATAGGCGCCCGGCTGCAGCCGATCCTTCGGGAAAGCGTATTCACCTCGCGCATTGCTGACGACCGAGACGGTGATGGTGGAGCCCGCGCGCTTGGCGCTGACGATCACGCCTTCCATCGCGCCTTCTTCGGTCGAGCTCACCTTGCCGGCCAGCGCCGAAGGCAAAGAATTTTGCGCCGCTGCAGGGCCGGCGAACACACACGCTGCCAATCCCGTTGCGATCAGAAGCGATGTGCGCAAATTGATTATATGGCTGACCATGGTGAATCTCCCTCTTCGTGAGCCGGGATTTCGAAGCGACCGCCAGACTAAACCCTTTGCCCCCGCAGGCAAAGTTGAGGTTTCATTGTAGTGGGTCCGTTTGAATTTCACTCAGTTCCATACGCGGCACGCACGATGCTCTCTGCGCCAAATATCAGACCGCATCCCAGGAATAGATAAATAGCCCCAAAGAGAGCATCTACGACAGCGGTCTGTTGCGTTGCGACGGTAAGCCCGGAGAATCTCGCAATTGCCATTAGGATTAGGATTATCGCGTAAAGGATCACGACCAAGCCAACCGTCCGGACAATGACTCCGAATACGTCACGCGGCCTCATTGACTCGCCCTCGTTCCCAGCCCTCAACGACCTTCACAATATCACCAATCTCCCAAAGACGGTCAGTGAGGTTTCATTGACGCCGAAACTTCGCCTCCCTAACCTGCGGCAAAGCCGACCATAGGGAGGAGACCCGCGGTGTCCAATTCCCCGAGCGACCCCAATCCTAACAAACCCGTTCCCGAATCCTCCGATGCTCCGCTGAAGCGGCGAGATTTTCTTAGCTCAGGCGCCGCGGCCGGCGCGGTGGCCATTGGCGCGATGCAGGCGCAGCCCGCGGCCGCCGCGGATGCGATTGCCTGGGACCGCGAAGTGGATGTCGTCGTTATCGGCGCCGGCGCGGGCGGTCTCGTGGCGGGCATCGCAGCGCGCGAGAAGGGCGCCTCCGTCCTGATCGTGGAGAAGAATTTCGACATCGGCGGGCGCGCGATGATGAGCTATGGCGGGCTCTATATTGGCGGCGGCAACCGGCTGCAGAAGGCGATGGGCAACACCGACTCTCAGGTCAAGGTGTTCGTAGACTGGTCGCGCCCCGTAAAGCCCATGGGCCGCTACAGCGATCGCCAGCTCGTGCGCGTCTATGCAGACAACAATCTCGATCTGTTCGATTGGCTGGAGAAACACGGGATCAAATGGGAAGGATATCGCGCAGGCCCGGATCGCCTCGACCGCGCGCGCACGCGGCTGAACGTCGTGCCGTGGCCCAACGAGGTGACCGGCCCGGCGCGCGGCCCGGGCTTCGTGCGCCCGCTCGCCAAGACCGCCCGCGAGATGGGCATCGAAATCCTGCTCCAGCAGCAGATGACCAAGATCCACCGCGAGGCCCCGACCTCGGGGCGCGTGACCGGCATCTCGATCATCGAAGTCGACGACATGCACAATCCGAAAACCAAGACCATGAACATCCGCGCCCGCAAGGGCATCGTCGTCGCCACCGGCGGCAGCGCCGGTAACCCGATCTTCCGCACCATGTTCGACGTGCGTCTGACGGAGGAATACCAGGCCGAAAACAGCGAATGGTCGCAGCGCACGGCCGACGGCGAGATCGCCGCGATGGAGATCGGCGCGGCCATCGGCGCAACCGCCTGCCAGACCACCGAGGACGACAACCTCCTCAACAAAGGCCGCATGGGCAAGAAGAGCAATGGCTCGGCGACCGACCTCTATCCGACCGCGCCGCATTTCTTCCGCGCCCGCGCGCTCGGCCTGACCGTCAAGGACTACCAGAACGTCATTCTGGTGAAGGAAAACGGCTTGCGCTTCTACTCGGAGACAGCGGAAACCCACGACTATGACTATTACGCCGCCGCGCTCGCGTGGACCGGCGATCCGAAGAAGATGAATGGCGGCGGCCCGATCTGGGCGATCTTCGACTCCGATGCGGTGGCGCGCGAGAAGTGGCAGGTCAAGCCGCCTTATGTTGATCCAGCCGGTTACTTCTTCAGCGCCGATACGATCGAAGAATTGGCGAGGCGAATCGTCAACGAATATCAGTGGCGTCCGATGCCGGCGGGCGCGTTGCGCCGGACGGTGGACCGCTACAATTTCTTCGTGGATGCGGGCGCAGACGCGGACTTCAAAAAACCGAAGCCCACATACAAACTCACCAAGCCGCCCTTCTACGCCGCCTGGCACACGCCCGCGCTGCACGATTCCTATACGGGCATAAGGATCAACACGACGGGGCAGGTTCTGGATTTGCGCGGCAAGATCATCCCCGGCCTCTATGCGTGCGGGGATTCAGCGGGTGGCTTCGGCCAGCATGGCATCTGCCGGGCGGCGACCTATGGCCGCCTTGGCGGCTGGCACGCCGCAGGCCAGCAGGCGTGATCGCGTTCGAGGCGTCACCCCCCTTCCGTCGCTTCGCGACACCTTCCCCCTCAAGGGGGGAAGGAAAGTATAGCGTCGCTTTGCCCTCCCCCTTGTGGGTCGAGGGTCGAAACGCGAAAGGTCCAGTGGACCTTTCGCCGGCCCGAGCGGTGGTCCGAAGGACCGGGTGGGGGGTGCATGGAGGTGTTAATGCAGAAGCGCTATCTGGGCCAATGCCATTGCGGCAAGGTGGCATATGCGGTTGAGGCCGATCTTGAAGGAGGCCCGAACGCCATCTGCAACTGCACGAATTGCAACATGAAGGCTTTCCTCCACCATCACGTCGAGAAGGCGTGTTTCAAGCTCCTCACCGCATTCGACGATCTCAAACTCTACAAGTTCGGCACACTGAGCGCAGAACATTATTTCTGCAAATTCTGCGGCGTGGAATCGTTCTACCGCTCACGCTCCGATCCGCACATGTGGGATATCAATGTGCGCTGCTTACGGCACGCCGATACGGGCAAGAGGGTCGACATCTATGCCCTGAGCTACGAGCTCCACGACGGTGAGCATTGGGAAGAGTCGCAGAGCATCCGGCATGAGCGGGATCGGCGGGCCAGGGAGACGGGAATTCCGCACCAGGCAAAATTCTGGCGCCTGATCGCACCAGCCGAATGCGCGCCTGACCTCGACGTCGCCGTGGCGTTCAGACAGACCTGGGAATCCGACTAACCGGCATTCGCTGCGGCGGAACAGCAGGTGTGAGTAGCGTTCGTGGCGTCACCCCCCTTCCGTCGCTTCGCGACACCTTCCCCCTCAAGGGGGGAAGGAAGGTATAACGTCGCTTTCCCCTCCCCCCTTGTGGGGGAGGGTGGTCCGAAGGACCGGGTGGGGGGTGCAAGGTAGCGCGCGTCCGAGAGCTGATTGAATCGACGATCAGGATCAATGGCGTGTCTGAGCCGTCTGTTCGGCCAGGATACGCTGCGCGGCGTTTGCCAGAATGGTCTTGAACTCATCGATTTGTTTCGGCGATGCGCCGAGCCCTGCGAGGTGAGGAGCTGAGAGTGCGATCCCGCGCAAATATTCTTCGAGCTGATCCTCAAATTTCCCTTCAACAAACACGCCATAATCCAATTGCGGCGCGCAATCGTAAATCCGTTCCTTTTTGACGAGTTTTGATCGCGCCGGATAACGCTCACGCATACCCTCCGGCATGACGATAGGCACATAGCGCAATTTACCTTCGAGCGTTGCCAAGCTTGATGCTGCAAACGCTGCGTTGAGAAAGGGCTCCACGCAGCGGCGAGTTTTTGTCAAGGCCGCACCGGCGAGCTGACAACTTTCATCAGAGGCCCAGAACTTCAACTGCTCTCTCCTAATGGAGACGTCTATTACGCACTAACCCCTTTGTTTTGTCTCCTTGATGAAGGCGAGAACATTGGTGACGCATTCATCGGCATTCGCCGCGGCGATGTGATAGGCGTCGCTGTGCAGCACCACGAGCCGAGAATTGGGAATCGCTAGCTGGTACTTGCGCACCTTCTCCACCGATTGCAGCGCGCTCTTATCCGCAGTGATGATCAAACTCGGCGCCTTGATCCGCTGCAAAACCCCATCGCGCGCGAGATCGAATTTCGACAGCGCCGTCTGCAGGCCTTTTTTCCCTTCCTCAGGCGCGGTTGCAAACATGGTGTTCCAATATTCGATCATCTCTTTGGACGCCGCCGTACCCAGCCTGTCGTGCTGAGGAATGGGCGAAGGGTTGGTGACTTGGATCACGGAAGCCGGACCGCTGGCTACGGATAGCGTGCGTGTGCGCGCCGGATAATCCGCCGCGAACTGCATCGCAATCGCGCCGCCCGTCTTGGCGCCGATGATATGCGCCGTTTGCACGCCGGCTTTGTCCATCACCTGCGCCACAAATGTCGCCAAACTCTTGACCGACCATTCGAAGCGCGCGGGAACTTTGGATCGCCCGAACCCCGGCAGATCGGGGCGGATGAGGCGAAACTCCTGTCCCATCCGCGGCAGCCATCCGTACCACACCACGCTCGATTCATCATTGCCGTGGATAAGGACGGCCGTCTCGGGCTTGCGCCACGGTTCGCCGAAATAGTCCTCTCGGTAAAACAAATCCTCCTTGGGTTCGTTGCCGGCGGCCTGCGCGAGCGCCCGTTCGCCAACGATCGCCGAAACACCGAGCATCGCCGCTGCGCCACCGCCGGCCTGTAACAGGCCTCGACGCGAAACTGTGATCGCCATCGTTTTCCCCTCCCTATCGAGTCTTACGAGACAACGCCGGAATTCATTTCCGCTTGCAGCGTGGATCGTCCAACCCTGCGGGGTTGTTGGGCACATTGCCCGCCGGGCCGCTGCACGCCTCTTTGATGGCGCGGATGGTGTCCTGGGAACGGTTCGAGAGTTTGTCGCGGTCGAATATCAGCGATTGCTGGAAGCGGATGAGGTCGGTGTCGTTGCCGCCGGGAAGGATTTTGGCCTCGATCTGGTAGAGCCGCCCATTGGTGTCGAACACCGCGACGGTCGAACGGCTGCCGTCCGGCCCGACGAGGCTGAGCTGACGGCCATACACCTGATAGATTCGGTGCGGGAAGTCGACCTTCACCTCGTTGCCTTGCGACAGCATCTTGACCGCATGGTCGATGACGGCGCTTTCGGCAAGGCCCGTATTGGCGAGGTCCGCGACCGTCACCTTGAACACTCCCTTGTCCTGACGCGCCGTATAGATTCGCGCCGGCACGTTGCGGCCGTCGGCTACTTGATAGGTCGCCATTTGAATCTGCGGAGCGGCCGGAAACGTGAGACTGAAGGCATATTCCGGGTAGCTATATTCCTGCCAGGTTTGGGCGGCGGCGGGGCCACTGACGACAAACGCCGCAAGCACGAAGGCGATTAAGCGCATGTGGTGCCTCCTCAGCAAAATGGTTCAGGTGCCAGTCTATCTCTCCAAGGCCAGCGCGACCACTTCCGCTGGCTCGGTGGGCATACCGACGGTAAAGGCGATGTACTGCTTGCCGTTCACCACGTAGGTCATGGGCATGCTTCCCATCATGCCGGGAAGCTTCACTTCGCCCACCACCGCCCCGGTCTTTTTATCATAGGCGCGGATAATGGGCTCTCCGCCCCAGCCCTCGCCGGCGATGAGCAGCGTCTTGGTGACCAGCAGCGTCGCCTGCAGCCCGATGCCGCCGGTGTTCGCCAAATTCACGCCTTTGAGCGCCGGGTTCTGCGACACGCTTGCCGGTGTCGTTCCGACCGGCGCCACCCAGGTGAACGCGCCCGTGTTCATATCCACCGCCGTAATCCGGCTATAGGGCGGCTTCAGGATCGGCAGCCCTTTCACCGACAGATCGCCACCCGGTCCGCGCGAAAATCTCACATCCGACTTCGGATCGTTGCGGACCGACGAGACCCCAGGACCCGCCTTGGAGGGGATGTAGAACATATGGGTTTCGGGGTCGAAGCCGCCGCTCTGCCAGAGCGAACCGCCGGTGCCGCCGGGATTGTACCAGGTGCCCTTGGTGCCGCCCTCCTTGATCTCGGATGGCGGCGTGAAGAGGGGGCCCAGGCGATATTGATGGGCAATCCGGATGGCTTCCGCGCGAAGCTCCGGCGTGAAGTCGATCAGATCGTTCTCGACATAGCCCTGATAGTCATAGGCGGCGGGCTTGGTTGGATGGGGCTGTGTCGGCCATGCGCGTTCGCCGGGGACATCGCTCGCCGGCGCCGGGCGCTCCTCGAACGGCCACACGGGTTGCCCGGTCACGCGGTTCAGCACATAGGCGTAGCCTTGCTTGGTGAGCTGCACGAGTGCTTTCACGGGCTTCCCGTCGACAATCATGTTCACCAGAGCGGGGGCCGAGGGCAGATCGTAATTCCAGATGTCGTGATGCGTGATCTGGTAATGCCAATTCCGTCTGCCGGTTTCGAGATCGACTGCGACGACAGAATTGGCGAACAGCCCGTTGCCCAACCGGTGGCCGCCGTAATAATCGTCGGTGGGCGTTTCCACCGGCAGATAGGCATAGCCAAGCTCGGGATCGACCGAGATCGGCGCCCACACACCGGTATTGCCCGTATAGGTGTTGGACTTGGCCTCCCAGGTTTCGGCGCCGAACTCGCCGTTCTTGGGGATGGTGTGAAACGCCCATTTCTGTTTGCCGCTATGGGCATCGAACGCCATCACATAGCCGGGCGTATTGCGCATCGAGCTCGGAACGAAGCCCTCTTCGAGCGCGGGCGGCACGATGATCGTGTCCTTATAGACCATGGGGGGCGAGCTGTTGCCGATGCGCGTGACATGGTCGAAATCGACATGCAGCTCCTTCATCAGATCGACCGCACCCTCGACGCCGAAACTTTTGACAGGCACGCCGGTCTTGGCGTCCAAAGCCACGAGATAGAATCCGGTCGTGATGACGAAAATCCGGGCCTCGCGGCCGTCCGTCCAATAGGCGACGCCGCGCCCGGCGTTTCGTCTTGGCGCCTTGCGGTCTCGGCCGTGCTCGTCGATCCCGTCCCAGCGCCACAATTGCTTGCCCGTCGCCGCATCGATAGCGGCCACCACGCGTTGACCGCCGGCGGATTCATACAGAACGCCGCCGACCATGATCGGGGTCGCTTCGCTGCGATAGATTGCGAGGGTGGGATCTCCGTTGCTCTGCGCGGTACCGCCGAGTGACGGAGGGGCCGGCCCAATTCCAGGTTTCCAGCGCCAGGCGATCTTCAGATCCTTGAAATTGTCCTTATTGATCTGGTCGAGCGGCGAATAACGCGTGGCTTGCGGGTCGCTGTTCAAATATCGCCATTCGCCGGGTTTTGCGGTCACCGAGAGCGCGTTAGTCTCCTGGCTTGGCGCCGGGAGCGTCCACGCGAGAATCGCGACCGGCATCGCTAAGAGAGAGGCCAGAACCGTGAACCGCGACTGTGCCATGGCTCCCGTCCATTTTTTGTTG
>JAXDMY010000125.1:0-26869 GCA_034665805.1 Alphaproteobacteria bacterium | reverse complement strand
CTGGCCTCGGGACTGGGAGTGGCTCTCAGCATCGCCTATTCCATCGACGTGACGATGATTCTCGGCGGACTGTGTTATCTCCTCCTCCTTCTGCCCGCACTACGACTTCTCAAATTGAGCGGGCGCGCTGGTGCGGCGGGAACCAGTGCGGAATTGAGGGCGCTTCCCGATCGGGGACTGCCGGACCCGGCATGAGAAAACTGAAAGCCGCTCCAGGAAGTTTTGATTCATGATGATAGGCGTGATCAGGTCCGGGCCGCGGCGTGCCGACCTGCGAGGCGGCTGAAGACGGCGTTGCGGGTCTGTCCGGTGAAGGACGGGTAATTGTGAAAGAACAGCCCGACAATGTCGCCGGAGGCGTATAGGCCTTTGATCGGCTCGTGCAGCGCGTTCAAGACCCGCGCGCCGGAATCGATCTTCACGCCACCGAAGGTGAAGGTGATTCCGCAGGTCACCGGATAGGCGCGAAAAGGCGGCGTCTCGATCCGGCCCGCCCAGTTCGACTTCGAAATCGGGAGTCCGTGGGTCTTCTTGCCGTCGGGCCGGGTCGGATCGAACACCACATCGTCGCGGCATGCGGCGTTGAATTCTTCCACGGTATGAACGAGGACTTCGGGCGCCAGACCGATCTTAAGCGCGAGCTCGGGGATGCCGGCGGCTTCCTCGAATGTCGCCTTGTGGTGCGGATAGCGATGCTGGGCGATGCCGGTGCGATCATAGATCTGCCAGGCGACGGCGCCGGGCTGCGCCAGGATGGTGCGGCCAGTCTTTGCGTAGGTGTAGGAGTGCTGGGCTTCGCCTTCGTCGAAGAAACGCAAGCCCAGCGCATTGACACTGATGCCGAAGGGATAATCGTAGCGGCTCTGCGTGTTACCCCGTCCGTCCGCGTGCTGGGGCGTTTCGAATGCGGGAGCTTTCGCGTCGATCGGCGACATGTGGCCGCTCTGCCAATGGCCGCTGCTCGCCGCACCCAGCGCCAGCAGATAGTTCAGGACCTCGCCGGTATCGTGTTTGGAGCCCCGCACCTTTACGAGATCGGCGTTCCCTTCCAGATAACGGGCGCGCATCTCGGCATTGGCCTGGAAACCGCCGGCGCAGGCGATGACGGCGCGGGCTTGAAGATCATATTCATGGTCTTGGTTGCAGATATGCACGCCCTCGACGCGATGCATGTTGCCGTGGATGGCGCTTACGGGGCACGAAAAACGGATCTCGATGTTCCTCTGCGCGGCGATGCGGCGCCATTGCTCCAGCTGGCCCACGCCGCCGCCCGCGACGTGAATGGCAATGCCGCGCTCGAAATAGCGCTTATTGCCGATTTTGGCGTGCTCTTTGAGAAGTTCCCAGACGATGCCGATGTCCTTCATCCAGTGGATGGCGGCATTGGACTGCTCGACCAGCGTTCGGGCCAAACCCTCATCCATGCGCCCGAGCGTCATCCGCGCGAGATCGGCTGAGAACGCCTCCCTCGTATAGGGAGAAATTTGCAGGCTGTTGAAATAATCGGGCTCGAGCCCGGGGACGAATTCGCGGATTTCTTCAAGGCCGGCGTGCCAGAAACGAAAACCGGTGCCGGAATAGCGGGCATTGCCGCCATATTCGGTTTCGGGCGCTTTCTCCAGCATGACGATTTTTTCGGCGCCATGCTCGTGCGCGGCAATCGCGGCTTCGAACGCAGCGCTTCCTCCGCCGATGACAATGACGTCGCAGCGCTCTACCGGCCTGCTCAAGACGGCACTTTATCCTTGCGTGCTTCCCGGGCGCGCTGGTCGCGGTCGGCGTGGGTTTCGGCCTCGTCATAGCCGTGAGCGGAAACGTCGAACAGATTGCCGTCCGGATCCATGGCGCGGTATTCGGCGAAGGGCCGATTTGCCGGGCGCTGCACCAGCGGCTCCTCGAATTTCTGCAGCTTCTCTTCGATATGTTTGATGTTGTCGACATGGAATCCGAAATGGTTGATGCCGCTGGGCGTGGCTTCGCCGCGATTGCGCAGCAGCGCGAGCGTCAAATAGCCATCGCTCATATAGATGGCGCCGCCCTTCTCGCCATGGATGCGCTTCATGCCGAAGACGTCCTCATAGAAATCCGCCAGCCTTTCGGGGTTTTTGGTCTTGATCGCCAGATGCCGGATTTTCGCCATGCTGTCCTCCTGTCGCCGCCTGCAAATGTAGGAGCCCTCACCGGCGATGGAAAGTCGATACTGGCAAGGCGCATCGGCTTCCGACACAATACCCGCGCCGCATAAGGATCAGCGCGGCATGGGGGAGGAAGCGTGATCGAGCCGTTGCGGGAGATCAGCTCACCCATGCGCCGGCTGAGCGAATATATCGCCGGCGCGCTGAAGCAGCCGCTCCCCGCCCCTATTGTCGATAAAGCGCGCCAGCACATTCTCGACACCATGGCGGCGATGATTTCCGGCACGAGCCTACCGCCGGGCAAACTGGCGATTCGCTACGTCGCATCGCTGGGCGGAATGCGGCAGGCATCGGTGGTGGGAACGCGATTGCTGACATCTCCCGTCCATGCGGCGCTCGCCAACGGCATGCTGGCCCACGCCGATGAAACCGACGATTCCCATGCGCCATCGCGCACCCATCCCGGCTGCGCGGTGATTCCGGCAGCTCTTGCCGCCGCCGAGCGCGCGCATGCCGGCGGCGAAGCCTTCATTCGCGCTGTCGTCCTCGGCTACGATGTTGCCGCGCGCGTCAATTACGCGCTCGATCCGGAAGCCCTGGCCGCATCCCTGCACAGCACGCACAGCGTCGGCGGCACGTTCGGCGCTGGCGCAGCGGCAGGCGCTCTTCTCGGACTGGACGAGCGGCAAATACGCCATCTGCTTTCATTTTGCGCGCAACAGGCCTCAGGCATCTCTTGTCATGTCCGCGATCCCGACCATGTGGAAAAATCCTTCGATTTCGGCGGCATGCCCGCGCGCAACGGCGTGACGGCCGCAACCATGGTGGCGGCCGGCATGACGGGCGTGGATGATGTCTTCAGCGGCGAGCGCAATTTTCTGGACGCTTACGCGGGGCATCCCAATCCCGAATGTCTATCCGAGGAGCTCGGACGGCGTTTTGAAATCCTTTCCACCAACATCAAGAAATGGCCGGTGGGCTCGCCGGCGCAAGCCGCGCTCGATGCGTTGACGGCGCTGATGGAAAGCGAGCGTATCGGCCCCGGTGATGTGGAATCCATCGAGGTGCATCTGCCCGGGTGGTCCGCCCGGACCGTCGACAACGCACCAATGTCCAATCTCAACCTCCAGCATCTCATGGCCATGCTGCTGGTCGACGGGGCGCTCACTTTCGCATCCATCCACGCCCAGGAGAGAATGCAGGAGCCTGCGATTTTCACGCTTCGGCGTAGAATCGCGCTGATCGAGAGCGAGGAGCTGGCGCAGGCAAGGCCGCGGCGGCAAGCCATTGTCGCCGTCAAGACGCGCGATGGCCGCTCCTTGTCCAAGCGCGTGCTCGCGGTTCGCGGTACCGCCGACAATCCGATGAACCAGAGTGAGATCGAGGCCAAGGCGTCCGACCTCATCGGCAGTGTGCTTGGCGTGCGCCGCGGAAAAGCCATCCTGCGCGCGATCGGGGATCTGGAGAGCGTTCCCGATGTCGTGGCCCTCCGCCGTCTGTGGCAACCGGGCAAGACCAGGGTGGGCTCATGACGCTGCTGCTGTCGAACGAGGACGTGGAAGCGGCGCTTGCCATGCCCGATTGTCTTGACGCGATGGAGATCGCCTATCGCGATCTCGGGCTCATGAAGGGCGGCAATGGCTTGCGTTCGGAAGTGCTGACGCCGACATCGCGCGACGATGCGCTCTATTCCCTTCTCACCATGAGCGGCGTGATTCCAAGGTTCGGCATCGGTGCGGTCCGGATCAATTCCGACATCGTCACCTGGCCGGTTTCGCCCTCGGGCCCGCGCCGGGTCAAAGTGCCAGCCGCGCCCGATGGACGATATGTCGGCCTGGTGCTGTTGTTCAGTACCCAGACGGGCGAGCCGCTGGCGATTCTTCCGGACGGCGTCGTGCAGCGCATGCGGGTGGGCGCCATCAGCGGCCTTGCGGCGAAATATTTGGCGCGGGCCGACGCAAGCGAGGTCGCGCTGCTGGGCACCGGGTGGCAGGCCGGCGGCCAAGCGGCGGCGATCTCGGCCGTGCGAAACATCAAACAGATTCGCTGCTACAGCCCGGAGCGCCAAAGGCGCGAAGCTTTCGCCAACCAGATGGGTGCGAAGCTCGGCATCGAAATCGTGTCCGCCGCGACGGCGAAAGAGGCCGTCCAGGAGGCCGATATCGTGCTATGCGCGACGAACAGCCTTCAACCCGTACTTCCCGCCGCATGGCTGGAGCCCGGCATGCATGTGAGCAGCCTATCCCGGCTTGAGCTTGACCCGAGCGTGGTCGCCGCGGCCGATGTGGTGTTCACCCATGTGCGCGAGGCCGATGGCAGGATCCTCCGCACCGCGGGCGCGGATCTAGCGCGGGACACCGAGAAGCGCAAAGCCGAGTTGAGCCTCACGATCGGACAAAGCAGCCGCCCCGAGCTCTCCGACCTCCTGCTGGGAAGGGCGGCGGGCCGGGTGAGCGATTCCGACATCACGCTGTTCTTCAACTATTCGGGCCTTGGCTACCAATTCGCCGCGACCGGCCATGTGATCTACAGACGAGCGCGCGAACTGGGCTTGGGTCGCGAGCTCGATACTTCACTGTTCACAAGCGCGCTTCCCTCGTAGCCGTTGCACTTGGTCCGTAGCTGAGCCTTGGCTCTTTCCCAATTCGGGCAAGGCCAAGGTTTCAATCTTCGGAAGGGGTCGATTCTTCTCGAGCGGAGGGCCGGACCTCTGGCTTATCGTGCAGCAGGAGATTCAACAGGGATGCGTGGACCTTGATTCTTCCATTGTATTCGATCAGGCCAAGGCTCCTGAACTTGTTCATGAAAGAGCTCACGCGCGATCGGGTCGTCCCAATCATCTCGGCCAATGTCGCCTGGGTGATCTTTCCAATGATGGGCTGGGGCTCGCCATCTTTGCCGAAATTGGCGAGGAGCAGGAGGGCGCGTGCGAGCCGCTTTTCGCTTGAATTGAACAATTGATCGACCAGGTCTTCTTCGATCCTGATGTTCCGCGCCAGCAGATGCGTCATGAACATCGCGGAAAATGACGGCTCATCATGGAGGACGCGCATCGCTTCGGGCTTGGGTATTTGTACGACCACGCATTTTTCCAGGGCCGAGCTTGTCGCCATCCGCTTTGACTGACCGGCTAGGCTGCCCTCCCCGAAAAACTCGCCGGCGCCAAGGATAGCCACCACGGCTTCCTTGCCTTGCTCCGAAACGACCGCGATCTTGATTTTGCCACTTCGCAGAAAGAACACGCTATCGGCAGACTCACCCTGCGCGAAGATGACCTCGCCTTTCCGATAAGTTGATATCGTCTTCCCGCCATCAACTTTGGCGAGAAACTCATCAGGCGAAAACGAACGAGTTCCGTTGCCCATTGGATTCCACAGAGCCGCCCGGACTGTACCATATTGTACAAAATCTTTCACCCGCCTTTTGGACCAGGAAGCAAAACGATGGCCGGCGATAATGGGGGAGCAGGTCCGCCAAAAAGGGGAATCAGCCGGTCTATTGCCCGGATTTGGCCTTTAGCCCCGACTCTTATCCCGCGCCGGGCGACTCTGCGTTTCGCTCCTTGAGCTGCCCGCATTGGTTGCATCCAAAGGTCTGAAGCTCGTATTTCGGCCCGAGCATTGGGTGTGCTTCGCGACGTTTTATCCTCATCGACAGACCGCAAGCGTCGCATTTTGGCGCGGAAAACCGGGTGCCATATTTGCGCGGATCCGGCCTTGCTTTTGGCGGGACGCGAGTCCAACCGATTTCGGAACCGTAGCTCATCTGAAGCCCCCATATCTGACCCTATAAACGGTAGAACCTATACCCGCGCTCAAGGTTCAATCTGTCCAAGACTGAACATGTCAGCCAACGATAATTTCGGCCGATGCCAGGGCCCCGGCTCCAGCGGTGAGATTGGATTCGGTGATCGGGCCGGCGGTCTTCGCGCGTGCAACTAGAAAAAGGGAGCGGAAGCCAGGCCAGGCAACAAATAGGGTCTGTGGTATAAAGGACCTGGCAGTCCCAACCGCGGACAAGCCGGATTTCTGAACGGCGCATGGTGAGAAAGACGTGTCGTCATCTGCCTCGATGCTACGCCGCCTTTTCGCCGCCGCGCTCCTTGCGCTGCTGCCGCGCGATGCATCGCTTGCCGCGGAGGGCTTTTACAAGGGTAAGTCCGTCACCTTCATCATCGGCTCGGCGCCCGGCGGCGGCTACGATACCTATAGCCGTCTGCTCGCGAGCCATCTCGGCCAGAATCTGGATGGCCGGCCCTCAATCATCCCGCAGAACATGCCCGGCGCCGGCAGCATCCGCGCGGCCAATTATCTCTACAACGCGGCGCGCAAGGACGGCACGGCGATCGGCATGCTCGATCAGGCGATCTATCTCTACCAGATCCTGGGCACGCCGGACCTCAAGATCGATGCGGTCAAATTCCAGTGGATTGGTCGCATCTTAAGGAACAGTGCCGTGCTCTTCGCGCGGCGCGAGGCGCAGGTCCACAGAATCGCAGATGTGTTCGACAAAGAGCTGATCGTTTCGGCTTCGGGTACCGCCTCGAGGCTGAACTGGACGGTGCTGAAAAACGCCCTTGGAATGAAATTCACCCTCATCCAGGGCTATCAAGGCACCGGCGACAGCATGCTGGCCCTGGAGCGCGGCGAGGTCGATGCTCTGAGCGTGGAATGGCCGATTTTGCGAGTCACGGCACAGAATCTGATCCGCGAGGGCAAGATCAATCTTCTGGTCCAAACGGGGCTCGAGAAAGAGGCGGACATTCCCCAAATCCCCCGCATGATCGATCTGGCGCGCAACGAGGATGAGCGCAAGCTGCTGGAGTTGTTCTCCTCGCCTTCGCTGATCGGACGCTCGGTGGTTGCGCCGCCGGGCACTCCGCCGGAGCGCGTGGCCGAGCTGCGCCGCGCCTTCATGGCGACGATCCGGGATGAATCTTTTCTCGCGGATGTCCGGCGCACCGGTCTTTTGATCAGTCCGCTCCCGGGCGAAGAGTTGCAGACGGCGGTCGCAAAGCAGGGCGAGTTCCCAGCAGCGTTGATTGCGCGCGCGCGCCGCGCTGCCGATATGGCAAGACGCTGAACGCAGGAAACTTTCACGAAGGCAATGAGCGTGGCGAGCGTTGTCAAAATCCGCGTAAACGACAGCACGATGGACCTCTATCTCGACGCGCCACATCGCGAAGCGCCGGGTCCGGCCATTGTGCTGATGTACCATCGCGGGGGCATCGATGGTTTCACGATTGGGGTGGCCGAACGTCTGGCCCGCGGCGGCTATCTTGTCGCCATACCCGAAATCTATCACCGCTGCCCCAGCGCGATGCCGCTCGGCGAGCGCAAGGCCCTGCTCAAGGACGTCGAAATCATCGCCGATGTCGAGGCCACCATCGCCGAGCTCGGCAGGCGCCGCGATGTTGCCGCCGGCGGGCTCGTCGTCATGGGCCATTGCATGGGCGGACGGATGGCGCTGTTGGCGGCCGGCCGCGTGCCCGCGTTTTGCGGCGCCGTGATTTACTATGGGGGCGGCGTCATGCGCTCATGGGGAGAGGGCGCCACACCTTTCGAAGGGTTGCGCGACATCCGCTGTCCCGTCATCGGCTTCTTCGGCGATGAAGACCGCAACCCCTCGCCGGAAGAGGTCGATCGAGTCGCTGCCGAACTGAGCCGGCACGGCGTACGCCACGAATTTCACCGCTATACTCAGATCGGGCATGGCTTCCAAAACCCCGCCCATGACACGCCCCAAGAACGCGCCGCCGCCGAGGATGCCTGGGCCCGGACCTTTGCCTTCCTGCGCAGAGTGGCCCCGATATGATATTCTGCTATGGCCGCTTGCCGGAAACGCTGGATATTCGCGCGAGGAACGCCGGATAAATGGTTGATATGGGAATAGATTCTCAACGTGCCATTGCGGGTGGCCTGTTTGCCGGGCTGCTTGGCGTTTCACTGACGCTGTGGTCCGCCTCGGGCGCCGAGCAGGCCTCCGTTCCGAACTTCTCCCCCGACAGCCGCACCGGCTGGATTGCCGGCGACCCAAATGGCGAGAACCCCGTCGGTCAGGATTTTCTCCCGCCGGAAAGCGGACCGGGGCCCGTCACGGCTGATCCGGCGCATCCGCATTTCGACGACGGCGCCGCGCGCAAAACCGGCGGGCAGCCGACCTATCGTGTCGCGGATTTGCGCAATCCCATCCTTCAGCCCTGGGTCAGCCGCGCCCTGCAGCAAGCCAATGAGCGCGCCCTTTCCGGGAAGCCGGACTTCACACCCAAGGAACGGTGCTGGCCCATCGGCGTGCCGGGCTGGGTGCTCTATCCCGTCAGGCCGGTTTATTTCCTCCAATCGCCGCGCGAGGTAGTGCTCGTTTGGGAGGAGGACCATATGGTGCGACACATCTACCTCACGGATCGGCACTCGGCGAATGTGAAGCCGTCCTGGTTCGGCGAATCCATTGGCCATTACGAGAACGGCGACACGCTGGTGGTGGACACGATCGGGCTCAACGACAAAACCTTCGTCGACTCCTACCGTACGCCGCATACGACCAAACTCCATGTGGTGGAACGCTATCGCGTCGTCGATGACGGAAAAGCGCTCGACGTCGCCATCCATGTCGAGGATGCGGGCGCCTTCACGACGCCGTGGATCGCTCGTCAGCATTACCGGCGTGTCACCGATGGGCCGCAGGTGGAGTCGGCATGCGCCGAGAACAATGCGGCTTGGTTCGGCTATGCCGTGGAGCCGATCCCAGAGGCCAATAGACCGGATTTTTAAGAAAGCAGAAAAGAGGGAGACCTTCGATGAAACGCCAAGCTCTGTTCTTGAGTGTCTTTGGGACGGCGATGATCGTGCTGCCCGCCTTTGCCGCGGACGGCGTGCCGGGGATGATGGGACTTCGCTGGGGCAAGAACGCGTTCAATTTCGAAGGCATGCCGTCAGGCCCGCAACCGTTGCGGAATCTGAGCCGCCGTCCGGACGGCACCGCCGAGGCCGGACGGCTGGTTGGCGACTATCACAATCCCATCCTCACCCCGGAAGCCGCTGCCGTGGTGAAGCAAAAGGGCGAGCTTGCCATTGCCGGGAAGGGCTTTCCCAATTCGCAAGACCAGTGCCGGCCGATTGCGCCCCCCTTCACCCAGGCCATGCAGCTTGGTCTTGTGATGCTGCCAACGACGGGCGGCAACATCGACATTCTTTACGATCAGAACGCCAATGTTCGCCACATTCGCATGAACGGCATGCATCCCGGGAAGCTCGCGCCCACCTCCATGGGCGATTCCATCGGTCATTGGGAAGGCGACACGCTGGTCATCGACACTGTAGGCGTCAGGGTGGACCGTTTTACCTCGGTAGACCGCTTCGGCACGCCGCAGAGCGAACAGATGCATGTGGTCGAGCGCTATCGGTTGATCGACGGCGCTGTGGCCAAGGCGCAGCAGAGCCGATACGAGACGAGCGAGGGCACTGTCGGAGGTGGCGGCCGAAACGGCGGCGGCCGAGACGCGGGTTACAGCCCCGATACGAGTCTGAAGGGATTGCAGCTCGACGTGACCATGGAGGACCCCAAAGTGTTCACCGCGCCTTTGACCGCGCGCGTCACCTACCGGCGCGTGGTCACGCAGTGGACGGAATCGGTCTGCGCCGACAATCCCTCGGAACATTACAAGGATGAATGGATCGGCTTGCCCAAGGCGGACAGACCCGATTTTTGACCGCGCCTCAAAGGCCTAATTGTCGACGAGGGTCTTCTGCCCGCGCCGAGAAACCTCTCGGTTCAGCTGCTTCTACACGAGAAGCACGCACTTTAAGTCATTGAACGCACAGCGCTTTCTGGTCTCTCGGCGCGCCCTGTGCGCTTAAGAGGGAACGTAACCTAGCGAGGCGCGTTTTTTCGAGGGCGACTGCTTAGCTCCCGATATCGGTCATCCAGGAACGCGCGCCGTATGAGGCAATAGCGTTCAACCACACGCAAGGTATTTGAAAATTTGAGATCCGCCATTTTTCCTGGCTTCAGGCGAGGCTTAGCTCGTTTTCCAAAGCCCCCGGAAGAACCGATCCGCTCGGAGCTTTTCAGCGTCGAGCGTCTGGAGGCCCATGCAGAGAGCCTCGCTGCAGCCCAAAAATTTGTGTCTGGCCCCTCCACCGGCCGGCCGATCTCCAGGCGCCTTGCGGAGAACGCAAAAGTCCTCACCGAGACCTACCGCGTCATAGCCGATGCCACGCGCGACGGGCGTCCGCTCACGCCGGCCGCCGAATGGCTGCTCGACAATTTTCATCTCGTCGAAGAACAAGTCCGCCAGATCAAGAGCGATCTGCCGCCCCGTTATTATTATGAGCTGCCGAAACTCGCCGACGGACACCTCGCCGGATATCCACAGATCTTCGGGATCGCCTGGGCCTTCGTCGCTCACACGGACAGCCGTTTCGATTTGCAGACATTGGTGCGCTTCGTCAACGCCTATCAGCGGATGCAGCCGCTGACGATCGGCGAGCTGTGGGCGATTGCGATCACTCTGAGAATCATCCTGGTGGAGAATTTGCGCCGTCTGGCGGAAGCGATTCTGCGCAACCGAGAGGCGAGCGAGGCGGCAGACCTATTCGCCGATCGTCTGCTCAATGCCGCAGAGCCCGACTCCGAACCACTGGCGGAGATATTGCGCAAATATGATGAGGCACCATTGCCCTCGGCATTTGCGGTGCAAATCGATCACAGGCTGCGTGACCAGGACTTGGCGATAGAGCCGGCGCTCCGCTGGCTGACCGAACGCCTCGCGGCCCAAGGAACGACGCCGGACCACGTCATTCAGGACGAGCTACGCCTTCAGGGCGCCCTCAACGTCACCGTGCGCAACGTCATCACCAGCATGCGTCTGATTTCCGAGATCGATTGGGCGAACTTCTTCCAAAGCGTGAGTCTGGTCGATGCCGCGCTGCGCGACGCCACCGATTTCGAGGCGATGGATTTCGCCACTCGCGATCTTTACCGGCGAGCGATCGAACGCCTAGCCCGAGGCTCGGGGCACAGCGAGCTCGATATCGCCAACCGGGCGATCGCTCGCGCCCGTAAAGCGGCGCAGCTCTCCCCGCAAGGCAAACTCTCCGACCGCGAGCGCGACCCCGGCTATTATCTCATCGCCAGGGGCGTGCGAGCCTTCGAACGCGAGCTGGGATTTCGCTTGGCGCCGTCGGAATGGCTGAGGCGCCTGAACGAAATGGCGGGGTGCGCCGGCTATATTTTCCTCATTGAGCTGGTGACCGTGCTTGTTGCTGCCGGCGCCGTAAATGCGCTGTCCGGTGTCGGACTTGCCGATATCACGCTTCTTTGGCTCTTCGTCCTTGCCATTATTCCGGCTTCCGACGCGGCGATTGCGATCGTCGACCGAGCGGTTACGAGTCGCATTGGGCCGGGCATTCTTCCGGGGCTGGAGCTCGCCGGCGGCGTTCCCAGCACCTTGCGCACGATGATTGCGATGCCGGTTCTGCTCACCAAGCCCGAGCAGGTCGAGGAACTGATCGAACGGCTGGAAGTGCATTGCCTTGCGAATTTCGACGGCGATCTCTATTTCGCGCTGCTTTCTGATTGGGCCGACGCGAAAACCGAAACCACGCCCGACGACGAAGTCATCCTTACGACAGCCGCCAACGGCATCGCTCAGCTGAACCGCCGTTATGGACCGGCTCCGGGCGGCGGGGAGCGCTTCCTTCTTCTGCATCGCCACCGCATGTGGAATGAGAGTGAAGGCTTGTGGATGGGCTGGGAGCGCAAACGGGGCAAGCTCCATGAACTCAACCGCCTGCTGCGCGGCGCAGATGACACCAGTTTCGTGTCCGTGGGCGACAAGTCCCCGGTCGCGCCTGCGAATGTCCGCTACGTCATCACGCTCGACGCTGACACGCGACTCCCCCGCGAAGCCGCCAAGCGCCTGATCGGCAAAATGGCTCATGTGCTCAATCGGCCGCGGCTCGATCCGAAATCCTCTCTTGTGGTGGAGGGGAACGGGATCCTGCAGCCGCGCGTCACGCCGTCCCTGCCGATCGATCGCGAGGGCTCGCTGTTTCAGCGCGTGTTCTCGGCGCCGCGCGGCCTGGATCCCTACGCCTTTGCGGTTTCGGATGTCTACCAGGACCTGTTTCAGGAAGGCTCGTATACGGGCAAGGGCATCTATGACGTCGACACATTCGAAGCCGCGCTCGATGGCCGCTTCCCGGAAAATTCGGTGCTCAGCCACGATCTCCTTGAGGGGATCGTGGCGCGCGCGGGTCACGTTTCCGACATCGAAGTCGTCGAGGAATTTCCGTCCCGTTACGATGTCGCCTCCGCGCGGCAGCACCGTTGGGTGCGGGGCGATTGGCAGCTGCTGCCTTGGATCATCGGCTATGGGCGCGATCCGATTGGGCGCAAACGCAATATCGCCAATCTGATCGGGCGTTGGAAAATGGTGGACAATCTCCGCCGTTCTCTCTCGGCGCCCGTGATGCTGTTCGCACTGCTCTATGGCTGGACGCTGCCGTTTCGCGCCGCAACGATCTGGACGGCTTTTATCCTCCTAACCATGATGTTGCCGTCATTTCTTCCCTGGCTTGGCGGATTGATCCCCCGGCAAGAGGGCGTGGGCAAGCGCGCCCATTTGCGCGGTGTCGCCTCCGATTTGGCAATTGCCGCGATCCAGACGGGCTTCCTGATTACGTTCCTGGCTCACCAAGCATGGGTCATGACCGACGCCGTGGTGCGGACCATCTTCCGCCTGTTGAGGCGGCGGCATCTCCTAGAATGGGTGACGGCGGCCCAGGTCAGCCACATCGTGTCAGACGATCGGAGTGGAATGCTGCGCCGCCTGGCGGGAAGCTTCGGGTTTGCAGCCATCGTGTTGATCTTCGTACATGTCGCCGGGCCCGGCACGCAAGCTCTCGCTGCGCCTTTCCTCGCGCTTTGGGGCTTCTCGCCCGTCATCGCCTGGTGGGCGAGCAGGTCGCCACCCACCATCGGGCATCTGCCCGTTGCGGAAGGGGATGCAAAAACCTTGCGAAAGGTTGCGCGGCGCACGTGGCGATTCCTCGAGAGCTTCGTCACAATGGCCGATCGCAATCTTCCGCCCGACAATTTCCAGGAAGATCCCAAGCCTGCCATTGCACACAGGACGTCGCCGACCAATATCGGCCTCTATCTTCTTGCCATCCTCTCGGCGCGCGATTTCGGTTGGATCGGCACGCTGGACGCCGTGGACCGGCTCGGTGCCACGCTCGAAAGCATGAAATCCCTCGAGCGATTCCGAGGACATTTCTACAATTGGTATGCAACTGAGGACGGCCGGCCTCTGCATCCAAAATATATCTCGACAGTCGATAGCGGCAATTTGGCGGGCCATCTCGTCGTCGTGGCCCAAGCATGCCTCGAGATGGAAAAACTGCCGCTAAACCCGGCGCGACGCCTTGAAGGGGTGAAGGACAATTTCGAGCTTGCTCGCGAAACGTTCGATACCATGCGGAGCAAGCTTCGTGTGCCCGCCTCTAACGCCAAGCGTTTAGGAGCGGCATTGGACGCCATCGGCGCCGTCCTGGAGCGCGGTTCCCCGGCGGAAAGCGAATTGGCCCGGCATTTTGCCGAGCTTTCAGACCTTAGCGATGGCGGCATCGCGATTGCGCGCAGCCTGGCGGATGATGCAGGCACCGCCGCTGCGGACGAGGTGCTGTTCTGGATGGAAGCCATGGGTGCGACGCTCAGCAGCCATAGGCGCGATCTGGAACTGCGGCCTGCATCCAACCAGGACGGGGCGCAGCCCGTGGCCGTTCAAATGCTCGCGATGGCTGAGGTCGGGGGCGAAAGCCAAAACCATCCGCAGTCCAACGCGGACGCCGCCGTGGCTTCGCACTGCGCTACCGGCTTGGGCCCGCGCCTCAGATCGCTTGCCGATACCGCGAATGCGATGTTCACGGCGATGCGGTTCGACTTCCTGTACGAAACGGAACGGCAGCTTTTCTCCATCGGCTACAGGGTCGAGGACGCCGCGCTCGACCCCAATTGCTACGACCTTCTTGCCTCCGAAGCGCGCCTCGCGAGCTTCATTGCCATAGCCAAGGAGGATGTGCCGTCGAAGCATTGGTTCCGGCTCGGCCGTACGCTCACGCCGGTGGGTCACGGGGCGGCGCTGATCTCTTGGTCTGGCTCGATGTTTGAGTACCTGATGCCCTCGCTCGTAATGCGGGCACCGTCCGGCAGCATATTGGATCAGACCAGCCGTCTGGTCGTCCAGAAACAGATCGAGTACGGCCGGCAACTCGGCGTACCGTGGGGTATTTCGGAATCCTTGTTCAACGCCCGCGATATCGAAGGCACATATCAATATGCGGGGTTCGGCGTCCCGGAGCTCGCCTATAAGCGCGGTCTTAGCGAGAACATCGTCATTGCTCCCTATGCCACGGCTCTGGGAGCGATGATCGATCCTGCAGCGGCCGCGGAAAATTTCCGGCGGCTTGCCGATGACGGAGGCTGCGGCAAATTTGGCTGGTACGAGGCCCTCGATTACACACCCTCGCGGCTTTCCGCGGGCGCCAAGGTCGGCGTCGTACGCGCTTACATGGCGCATCACCAAGCCATGGGCATCGTGGGGATCGCCAATGCGCTGCTGGACGCGGAAATGCGCGAGCGGTTTCACTCCTCGCCGATCATCAAGGCAACGGAGTTGTTACTACAGGAAAGGATGCCGCGCAGCATGGCGCTTGCGCGCCCGGCCGCACAAACGGTTCGAGCCGGTACAAAGCTCGAGCTTGATACCCCCGAGATGAAGCGGCGGTTCTACACACCGCATTCGCGTATTCCGCGCACACACCTTCTGTCGAACGGCACCTATGCGGTGATGCTTACCGGGGCGGGCTCGGGTTACAGCCGCTGGCGCAATCTCGATGTCACGCGCTGGCGTGAAGATGTCACCTGCGACAATTCGGGCAGTTACATTTTTTTGCGCGACATCCACAGCGGTGAGACTTGGTCGGCGGGTTACCAGCCAACAGGCGTGGAACCCGATTATTATGAAGTGTCCTTCTTTGAAGGCCGGGCGGAATTCATTCGCCACGACGGCACCCTCAAGACGTCGCTCGAAGTCGTTGTCTCGACCGAACATGATGGAGAAGTCCGCCGCGTTTCCGTCACCAATTCCGGGACTCGCACGCGCGAGATTGAGATCACCTCTTATGCCGAGCTCGTGCTCGCTCCCTATGCGGACGACGCCGTACACCCGGCTTTTTCCAAACTCTTCGTGCAGACCGAGTTTGTCGCCAGTGCCGGCACGCTTCTGGCGACACGGCGACGCAAATCGCGCGATCAAGCGGAAGTTTGGGCGGCCCATTTGGTGGTCATCGAAGGGGAGACAGACGGCAGCATTCAATTCGAAACCGATCGCGCGCGGTTCGTAGGGCGCGCACAGGGTTTGCGCGCGCCGCAATGTGTCCTAGAAGGCTGGCCGCTCTCCAACAGCGTTGGCTGCGTGCTTGATCCGATCTTCAGCTTGCGCAGCCGCGTACGGATTCCGCGTGGCGAAACCGTGCGCCTTTCATTTTGGACCATCATAGCGGGATCGCGGGAGGAAGCGCTCGATCTGGCCGACAAACATCGCGAGCCGAGGGCCTTCGATCGGGTCAATACGATGGCCTGGACCCAGGCTCAGGGCCATTTCCACCATCTCGGCACGGGACCGGAGGAAGCTCATCTCTTTCTGCGCCTTGCCAATCGCGTGATCTATTCCGACCCGACGTTGAGGCCACCGCCGGATGCGTTGAAGCGCGGTGGGCGTAATCTCTCTGCGCTCTGGGCTCAGGGCATTTCCGGTGATCTTCCGATCGTATTGCTCAGGATCGATCAGGTCGATGATATCGATATCGTGCGCCAGCTGCTTCGCGCCTTCGAATATTGGCGGTTGAAGCGCCTGGCCGTGGATCTCGTGATCCTGAACGAGCGCTCGACATCCTATTTGCAGGATCTCCAAGAGACGATCGATCATCTCGTACGGCCGATTCAGTCGCGCCCGAAATCCGCCGACGATGTGCGCGGCAATGTTTTCGTGCTGCGCAACGACCTCGTCCCGCCGGAAATCGTCGCCCTTTTGCAGACCGTCGCGCGCGTCGTGCTGTTCAGCCGCCGGGGAACACTCGCCGACCAGATTTACCGGATCGAAGAACCAAAGCCGCCCGTCATCGTGCCGCCGCGTCTGGTAGCCGGTAGTTCCGGGCCGGGTCGTTTATTGCCACGCCCGACGCTGGAATTCTTCAACGGTCTGGGTGGATTTGCGGCCGATGGCCGGGAATACGTCACCATTCTGGAGCAGGGACGAGCCACTCCGGCGCCATGGATCAATGTCATTGCCAATGAGAGCTTCGGCTTCCAGGTCTCAACCGATGGAGCCGGATTCACCTGGGCGTTGAACAGCCAGCAAAATCGTCTGACCCCATGGTCGAACGATCCGGTATGCGATCCGCCCGGCGAGGCCATCTTCCTGCGTGACCAGGACAGCGGCGAGCTGTGGTCGCCAACCGCGCTTCCGATACGGGACGAGGACGCAACCTACACCGTGCGGCACGGGCAGGGTTACAGCCGGTTCGAAGTCGACTCGCACGGGCTCGCCCTCGATCTGCTGCAATATGTGCCGCGACGGGACCCGGTTAAGATTTCGCGGCTGAAGATCACCAATCATTCGCGCCGCAAGCGCAACATCTCTCTCACCTCCTATGCGGAATGGGTGCTTGGTCCATCGCGCGCGGGAACCGCGGCCTACGTCATCACGGAGATCGATCCCGAAACCGGCGCCATGTTCGCGCGCAACCCGTTGAGGAACGAGCACGGGACGCGCGTGGCTTTCGCGGATCTGGATGGGCGGCAAAGCAGCTGGACAGGCGACCGTGGCGAATTCCTGGGCCGCAACGGCACGCTTGAGCAGCCGATTGCCCTGTTGCGTGGGACCCCATTGTCCAACCGGACTGGGCCGGGATTCGATCCTTGCAGCGCACTTCAAACCAATTTGAGTCTCAAGCCCGGCGGCACGATCGAGATCATTTTTCTGCTCGGCGAGGCGGCCAGCGCCGGCGATGCGCAAGCGCTCGTCACCAAGTACCGCACCATCGACCACAACGCGGCCTTTGCCGAGGTGACGAGCTTCTGGGACGATATGCTTTCGAAGGTGCAAGTGAAGACGCCCGATCGGGCCCTGGACACCATCTTCAATCGTTGGCTGCTCTATCAGACGCTGGTGTGCCGGGTCTGGGCGCGTTCGGCTTTTTACCAGTCGAGCGGCGCCTATGGTTTTCGCGACCAGCTGCAGGATTCAACCGCCCTGACGATCGCTAAGCCGGAGATCGCGCGCGGGCATCTCCTCCGCGCAGCCTCGCGGCAATTTCCCGAAGGCGACGTGCAGCATTGGTGGCTGCCCGAAACCGGACGCGGCGTGCGCACCCTGGTGTCGGACGACCGCATCTGGCTGGCTTATGCAGCTGCGCATTACGTGCAGACGACGGGCGATAGCGGCGCGCTCGATGAACAGGTTCCCTTCATCGAAGGGCCGCTCTTGCGTGAAGACGAGCGGGATTCATTTTTCCAGCCGCCGGTCTCGGATAGACGCGCCAGCCTATTCGAACATTGCGCGCTGGCTTTGGACGGCGCTCTATCGGTCGGTGCCCACGGGCTGCCCTTGATGGGGACGGGCGACTGGAACGACGGCATGAATCGCGTGGGCGAGGGCGGTAAAGGCGAGAGCGTCTGGCTGGGCTGGTTTCTCCATGCGACGCTGACCGCGTTCTCGGCCATCGCCGATGGCCGCGATGCGCCCCGCGCCGCGCGCTGGCGCGCCCACGCCGCCAAGCTCGGCCAGGCCCTGGAACAGGCTTGGGATGGCGACTGGTATCGCCGGGCCTATTTCGATGACGGAACGCCGCTCGGCTCCGTCGTCAACACCGAGTGCCGGATCGATTCCATCGCGCAATCCTGGAGCGTGTTGTCGGGCGCAGGCGATCCCGCGCGCGCCGCGCGCGCGATGGCAGCGTTAGAGAAATATCTCGTCCGCCGCGACGAAGGTCTGGTGCTCCTGTTCGCGCCGCCCTTCGATCACGCGCAGCCCGATCCAGGCTATATCGCAAGCTATCCACCGGGCATTCGCGAGAATGGCGGACAATACACGCACGCTGCGCTTTGGGCGGTGCTCGCCTTCGCCATGCTGGGCAATGGCGAGAAGGTCCATGAGCTGTTGACGCTGGTCAATCCCATCCAGCATGCCGGCAGCAGCGCCGCGATCCACCGCTACAAGGTCGAGCCCTATGTCGTGTGCGCCGATGTGTATAGTGAGCCACCTTATGTCGGGCGCGGCGGTTGGACGTGGTATACGGGTTCGGCGGGCTGGATGTATCGCGCTACGCTGGAAGGGCTGCTGGGGTTGCGAATCCAAGGGGCGACTCTGGCGCTCAATCCTTGCATACCGCGAGCATGGCCGGGTTTCGAAATCGCCTTTCGCCACGGGCGGACCCTGTATGAGATCATTGTTCAAAATCCCGCCGGGGCGGGACATGGGATCGCGCGCGCCACCCTGGACGGCTTGGACATCGAGCCAAAAGAGCTGCGGATTCCCTTGACGGACGACGGCACAACGCATCGGGTGAATGTCGTTCTCGGTTAGGGGAGCGGCACAAAATGACGGATATTCCTGAGCGTTGTTGGTGTTGAAAGCCCGAAGCGACATCCGGACGCTTGCGCGATGAATTTCGCGCCGTCATGGTTGGCGACGCCACTGTGGCGAATCCGAAATTCGCGAGTGCTTGGGCAACGCTCCGGGCGAATTTCGGATTCAAAGCCACACTAGTAATTTATTGAATCTAGTGTGGTTTTCGGATTTGAAGTTCCTAAACGTGGATGCCATGGAAATCTTAGGAACTTCAAATCCACCACACTAGAGGGAGGCAGGTGTTGCATCGCATAGAAAATCTGCCGCAAATGCCCATCGAGGCGTGGCGGCCAATCGCGCCATGAGCGATGCGAGCCTGGGCGAAGCCTATGCCCTCCATCAGGAGGGGCGGTTTGTGGAAGCTGCCGATGCCTACAGAAAAATTCTGAACGACAATCCCAAGCATTTCGACGCCTTGCTGTTTCTTGGATTGCTCCATCTCCAAAATGGCCGTGTTCAAGAGGCCGAACGGGTCCTTTGCGAGGCCGTGACGCTCAATCCAAATTCCCTTGCGGCTTTGTCCATGCACGCAACCGCGCTACAGCAGATGGAACGGCGGGAGCAAGCGATTGCGCTGCTCGATAGGCTGCTCGCGCTCCGGCCCGATCACGCGCCCAGCTGGAACAATCGCGGCAATATGCTGCTCGAGAGCGGGCGCATCGAGGATGCGGTGCAAAGCTATGATCGCGCACTGGCGCTAGACCCCGGTTACGCAGAAGCCTGGCACAATCGCGCCGTTGCGCGCATCACGGTTGCAAATTATGGCGCCGCGGAGGCGGATTTGGACCGGGCGCTGCTCCTCAAGCCCGATTATGCCGAGGCGTTTGAACATCGTGGCATAACACTGTCGCTGCAAGGGCGTCATGGAGAGGCGCTGACAGACTATGATGCGGCTCTGAACCTGCAGCCCTCCAATATCGCGCTGCTCTGCCGCCGCGCGGGAGCGCTGCTCGCTTTGCAAAATCCTGCGGAGGCGTTGTCGAGTTACAATCGCGCGCTGACGATCTCGCCGGATCATTTGGAAGCGTTGAATGGCCGTGGCGTCTTGCTCCACCACTTGCAGCGTTATGATGATGCCTTCAACGATTTCGATCACGCGCTCTCGCTCCGGCGAGACGACGCGGCCGCGTGGCAGGGGCGGGGCAGCGCGCTGGCGCGGTTGAACCATGAAGAGGAAGCACTCGCGAGCTTTGATGAGGCCTTGCGGCTGGCGCCGCGCGATACCGTCTCGCTCTACAATCGCGCCAGCCTGCTTTCGCATTTGAAGCGATACGAGGAGGCAAGCCGCGACACGGTGGCCCTGCTGGCGATCGATCCCAATTATCCGCTGGCACGCGGGCTTTCGATGCATGTTCGCTTGCATATCTGTGACTGGCGCGGCTTGGATGAAGCGCGCCGGGACATCGCCGCGGCTTTGAGCGCCGGACGACGCGCCATTCATCCCTTCGGGCATTTGGCGATTTCCGATTCCCCAGCGGAGCAATTGAGTTGCGCGCGCATCTTGGCGCGGGAGTGCCATCCTGCTTCCCCTGCCCCTCTATGGCGCGGCGAGCGTTACCGCCATGAGAAAATACGCTTGGCCTATCTATCCGGAGATTTTTTCGCCCATGCCATACCCTTTTTGATCGCCGGCGTATTCGAGCATCATGATCGGCAGCGCTTCGAGACCTTTGGCATCTCTTACGCACCCCACGACAATGGCGAAATGCGCGCGCGGCTTGAGAAGGCGTTCACGCGCTTCGTGGATGTGCGGGAAGTCAACGATGCCGCGGTCGCTGCGATGCTGCGCGATCTCGAGGTGGATATTGCCGTCGACCTGAAAGGCTATACGGGAGGCGCACGCCCCGGAATCCTCGCCCACCGTGTAGCGCCGGTCCAGGTCCATTATCTCGGCTATCCCGGCACCATGGGCGCGGATTATATCGATTATCTGATTGCCGACCCCACCGTCGTCCCGGAGGAGGATCGCGCGTTTTATTCCGAACAGATCGTCTATTTGCCCGATACCTATCAGTGCAATGACTCGCGGCGACGCATCGGAGCGCGCAAGCTCACGCGCACCGAGGCGGGATTGCCGGAAAATTCATTCGTTTTCTGCTGTTTCAACGGCAACCACAAGATCATGCCCGGGACGTTCGGCATCTGGATGAGCATTCTCTCAAAGGTTGAGGGCAGCGTGTTTTGGCTCTTGGAGGAACATCCTTGCGCAATCGCCAATTTGCGCTCTGAAGCCAAAGACCGTGGCATCGCGGCCGAGCGCCTCGTCTTCGCAAAGCGCATGCCCCTTGAGGACCATTTGGCGCGATTGAAATTGGCGGATCTTGTCCTCGACACGCTCCCCTATGGGGCTCACACGACGGCAAGCGACGCCCTGTGGGCGGGTGTGCCGGTGCTGACCAGGCTGGGCAAGACCTTCGCCGGACGCGTTGCCGCGAGCCTCCTTAACGCGATTCACATGCCGGAACTGATCACACTGTCGCGCGCGCAGTATGAATCGCAAGCCTGCGAGCTCGCGCGAAATCCCGTCCTCCTCTCAGGGATCAAGACGAAGCTCGCGAGGAATCGCGAGACGATGCCGCTGTTCGATACGGCCCGGATAACCCGCAATCTTGAAGCGGTATACAGCGAAATGTGGGTGCGGCAGCGCCGGGGCGATCGCCCTGAAAGCTTCACGATCCCCGGCGCGCCATAAGTTCTTTTCTGTTCCTACCAGGTCTTGGTCAAAATCAGCCCGATCGTCCGCCCGGAATCGTTTTTCGAGATATCGAATGCGGCCGGGTTACCGGCACCCGTGCCGATGCGGTATTCGAACGCCGGATGCCGATCCATCAGGTTTTGCACCACCAGCTGAATGCCAAGATGCTTCAGATACGTGTTCGCGGGGTCGTCCCCGGTGTCATAGCCGACCGAGAGATCGAATGTGTAATAGGACGGCTCGATGTTGTTGTAGTTGGTGATCAAGCAGGGGAAGGTTCCGCCGCCCACCGTGCCGCCTGCCGCCACGCATTGGAAATTCACGTTCGGCGGAGCGTTCTGCGTGTGGAAGAAGTGCGATTGGTAGTCCATGAAGCCGGTAACCGACCAAGGACCATTGCTCCAACCCAGACGCGCCCGGTAACGCAATCTCGGCAGGGATTCAACGCCGTTCTGAGCAACGCCGCCAACACTTCCAAGGTTGGTATGAAACAGGTCTTGAACGATAGCGGCCGCGGGGTTGGTCAACTCGCCCGAGTTATTGGCGCCATTTTGATGCAGGTAATAGGTGCCGGTGACGCCCGCATTCCAGGCGCCAAGATCGCCCAGATCCAAATCGTAACTGGCGGTGAAGTCGATGCCCGATACCGCGATGAAGCCGTTATTGGCCGTGGCGCCGTCATTGATCCAGAGCACGGATGAGGCAATTTGCGGATTCACCGGATTTCTGCCATCGGCGAGGAGCTTATTCACCATCGACTCGAATTCCGGACAGGTCGTGGGCGTGTTGTTGTTGCTGCAACCCGCGACATCGACGCCCGCTTTGGCGAGGTCCGTCGGCACGATGTAAGCGAAGCCAAGTGTGGGATCGTTGACCGAAGTGGTGTTCGGATTGGCGAAGCCCCGGAGCGCGCCGTTGATCTTGACCCGGTACCAGGTCATCTGAAGATCAAGGCCTTTGAGGAATGTGGTGGGCGCGAATTCTCCGCCGAAGCCCCAGTTCACGGAGGTCTCTGGGCTGAGCTTCTGACCAAATGTATGGATGTACTGACGAAAGCCCGAAGTGATCGCGGTGCCGGAGGCCCCGAGCAAGGCCAGGCCCACGGGTTGCGCGGCACTGCCGCAGGCAACGCCCGGCGTCCCACCATTGGAGCCCACACCGTTCCAGCCGACGAATCCCGGGCCGGGATTGGTCAGCCTTCCGGCCATGGATTGCGGATCAGCGCCGCAATTGACGTTGATGGTCGAGGCTTGGGGGAAAAGTGTCGAATTCCAGCCGGCAATGGCGTTCTTCACCAGGCCGGACTCTTCGGCAAAAGTCGGGGCGCGGAACGAGGTGCCCCAGGCTCCCCTCAGCGTCACCCCAAGATCCTCCGAAACCTCCCAGTTGAAGGCCAGCTTCGGGTTGCTGGTGCCGCCGACATCGTTGTACTGGTCGTGACGCCACGATCCTTCCAGATCCAATTTGCGCACGCCCGGAAGGGCGTTGGCGTCTCCGATGACCGGCACATTAATCTGCGCGAAAGTCGCCCAGACCGTCTTATGCCTCGCATCGGTGAACGTGGGAACCAGCAGTGATGGAGAGCTTGTGCTGTCGTAGACCTTAAAGAAGAAGGTGTGGACCGTGTAATTGGCGCCGACTGCCGCTTTCACCTCTCCGGCCGGTAAAGCGAAGAGCGGACCGTCGAACGTTATGCCCTTCTCATTGACCCAATAATCCGAGGTGAAGCTGCGTACACCGGTCACATAATTGAGCGTGGTCGGCGAATTGCATTGAATCGTCCGCGCGTCACAGAACAAGTTCAAATAGGGTACGGTCGCCGGCCTGGTCCATGACGCGATCGCCGGCGAAGTGCCGGTCGCGAGCCCCGAGGCTATCGTCCAACCCAATGCCGCGGAGACCGCATTGGCGTTGACGTCTTCAACGCGGTCTACGGTGTTATCGAAGGTCTCCGAAAAATAGACCTTACCCGACCAGCCTCCCGGCAGATCGATGTTCAGCCCCCCCAAATAGCGGTCCGCCAATTCGGTGGCCGATGTCATGGAAGGACGCTCAAGGGCGATATTGTAATTGACTCTCAGAGTGGTCGGCGCGCCGCTGGTGGGATAATACGGGTTGAACGTGGGCACCTGCACGCTCAGATCGTTGGAAGACGAAGGGCTGAGATTGGAAGGGTTCAAATATTGCGCGCGGCGATTGCTGTAGAAACCTTCGCCGAAGAAGGAAATGTTCTTCGTCAAGCGCTGATCGACCGTCATCACCGAGGAATTGCGCTGCTGCGACGCGTCGTACCAGGCGATCGTATAGGGGTTGAATTCGTTCGCGGTACCGCCCGCCGGGTTCGTTGCACCCCCGTTTGCCGGAACCGCAAAGGTTGACCAATTCAGCGTCGAAGCACTGAAGGGCGCCGTGGGTCCGATACCACCGTTGAGAGCGCCGTTGAAGGGCGCGCCCGTACCGGCCGGCACCGCCCAGCAATTGGTGCAATTGCGGCCCAAAGCATTGGCTCCACCGGTGCCCAGACCAAGCGCGGCAGGCTGCGTCGGATTGCCCACCGAGAGCGTCCCAGGAATGGACGAACGGATGGGCGTCCTGTTGTCCAGTCCCCATGGGGTGAAGTCGAGCGTGAAGTTGGGAACCTTGTTCCCGCGCAGGGGGGAGCTGTCGGCCCATTCATAGCTCAGCGTGATGTCGCCGCCGTCCCAGGTCCGCCCCCACAATTGCGAGGCCTGATAGTTTTCCTTGCCCTTCTGCAACGAAGTGCGCAGCTGTGTGATGGCGCCCTCAAACCCTCGTTTCAGGATGATATTGATCACGCCGGCGATGGCATCGGAGCCATAAGTCGCGGACGCGCCATCCACCAGGATATCGATGCGATCAAGGGCGATCGCCGGAATGATCGAGGGATCGATCGTGCAGTCCGCCTCGCCTTGGGGCGGGAAGCGATAACCGTCCACCAGCATGAGGCTGCGCGTGCCGTCGTTCGGATCCAGATTGCGAATATTGACGCGTGTCTGCTTACCGATGTTGTTGTTGGCGAGAGTCCCGACAGGGCCCGGCGTGACGTTCGCCGCCGGAATGGTCCTGAACAGGTCCGCGGTTGTCAGCGATCCGGTTTGTGCGAAATCCTGCGTGCTGAGATTGGTCACGGGCACGCCGACCGCCGCGGTGCCGTGAATCAGCGAGCCGGTGATCAGCACCTGTTCCGGCACTTCCATGGGCGCGGCCTGCGCTACCTGTGCCTGCGCGACCTGCTGGGCCTGCGCGCTCATCGCATTGACCAAGGTCAAGAACGATGCCGAACTCAAGAGTGTCGTCAGCTTCGATGTTTTCGAATTCATGTTTCCCCCGCGGGATCTTTAGACGGCGCGCCGAACCCCCTGCGCCAACGTTAAGTCGAATGCTCCATCGCATTGCACGCAGTGATACCGCGCAATCGGGTGATCGGGTTGCTACCGGATGGGAAATTACTCCCCCAGCAAAAACCCAGATTCCGTTTAGCTGATGCCCCCGATTACCGGCCCAAGTTGTGCCGATTCTGTATCAGGTTGTGTCAGTTTTTCTAGCGTTTTTTGTGTAGGACATCCCCCTACAACCTTGTGTATTTCCGTGCTGGATAGGGGTGAAACCTAATCCACCGGATCAATCCAAATCTGTTGACGGTTGTGCTGCACGGCGAGGCGCATCGTCCTGCCTGCTTGAACCGATAGAGGCCGAGGAAAGCGGTGAAGAATTTGCGTCCAATGACTCTCCGCGTGAGGACCGGATGAGGGCCGGTTTTCGTAATGGGTGACGCCATCCAGATCGAGATGGATCCATTGCACAAGCCCCGCCGCGACGCCGCTCTTGGTTGCCCTTACATCGATGACGCGGTTTTCCATCGGGAATGATTTGGCTCGAAGGTCGAATTTGAAGAGCTCGAAATCGTCCGACAAGACATCATGGGTAACGCTGCTCAGGCTTGTCGCAAGAAGAGGCGGCGCGAATTCGTTGAATGGCGAAAGATCGAAGCCGTTTAGCGGCCCGGCAAAAAGCATCCCTTCGATCTCGGCGCCACCAATGAGATAGGCCCTGGCCGACGCAGCCCGCGGAATGACGATGCCATCGGTGGTCAGAAGCTGCTGATAGGCATGCTCGATCGTCTGAAGGACGCCTTCGCTGAGAACATCGCTCGAAAAGGTCTCGGTGATAAGCACGTCAGCTCGCTCAGCAAGCCCTCGGCCAACCGCAAGATCGGTCGAGTGTCGCGCGATGACGGTGATGCGGTCTTGAAGGCCATTGTGCGCAATGATCTCGCGCGCCGTGTCCGCAATGGGCGCAACCGCCTCGCAGGTGGTGACGCTCTTGGCGCCGGCTCTTGCGGCCATCATAGCGAGAAGCCCCGTCCCCGTGCCGATTTCGAGCACGCGCCTTCCGGGGACGAGCCGCGTGATTGCGGCCTGGTAGGCATCGTTGCGCGCCCTGTCGTTGATCATCGCGAAATGCCAAGCCGGAACCAAGTCGTTATAGGCGGTGCGCAGATTCTTCCGCGCTTCGGCCAATTCCGGTTTCAATTTCACCGCGCGGCGAAAGACCTCGATGGCCTTGGCCGGTTCTCCCTGCATGCGATAGATGACGCCGAGATTGTTCAGCGAGTCGGCGTAATCGGGATCGAGCGCAAGCGCGCGACGGTAGGCGGCGCTTGCCCCTGCAGCATCGCCGAGTGCCTTCAGCACAGCGCCATGATTGTTGAACATCTCGGGCGTGGCGCTCGGCGACGAACAGGCCCGCGCCAAATGTTCGCTCGCGGCGACATGCCTTCCCTGCCGGTAATAGATTCCACCCAGAAGATGGTTGGCAGGACCGTCCAAGGGGAAGACGCCAAGGAACTCCCGCAGCAATTCCGCCGCCGGCTCCATCCGGCCCGCCTTGAAATGCTCAAAGGCTTGAAGCAACGCGCTCTGATCCATCTCGGCGAATTATTTCCCTAGCGAGGCTCCGGCAAGTTGGGCCACCGCGGCGAGCGTGGTTTGCGCAGCATTCAGGCCAAGCCGGAAATCCTTGTCCGAAAACGTCGCATACACATCCGTCGGCTGGTGCCAATGGGGATCCCAGCCGCTGCCGATCTGTGTGCCGCGCTCGTTTTCCCGCAAAGACACCGATGCGACCACATCCTCGAAATCCACCGAATCGGTATTGGTCATATGACTGCCGATGACCGCGGGATAATCACTCGCGTATTTCTCATTCGCCGCTTCGATGGCCCAGGCAAGCGTGTTCGCTTCGGAAGCGAATTTCGCCTTGGACTGGAATTCGATGTTGATGTCGGCTTCAGGGCGCTGTTCTTTGCTGATGCTCCCATCGGCC
>JAXDMY010000124.1:0-7173 GCA_034665805.1 Alphaproteobacteria bacterium | reverse complement strand
TGGTACAATGCCAAGGGCGTCTTGGTCGCCAGCAATGCCGGCGATCTGCATGGCGACAATCTGCGCGACCGCAACAATATCCAGAAAGCCAATTCTTTGGATGAGAAGGGCAATGTCGTGAAGGGCTTCGGCGATATGCCGAACGAGCACGACATGCTGACCGGCTCGGACTCCGACGGCCGCGCTTTCCCGGCCGGCTTCGATTCGACCTGCAACAATTGGACATCCGACGGTACCGATCACAAGGCGATGCTCGGCCATTCGGATCGCAGCGGCGGCAACAACACCTCGTGGAATTCGGCGCATCTGAGCGCCGATTGCACGAAGGCCGGTCTCATCCGCACCGGCGGCGCGGGACATTTCTACTGCTTCGCCATCAACTAAAGAGACACGTCTATCGCGTCTCAAGCGAAGGAAGGCCCGCGATTGCGCGGGCCTTCTTTTTGCCAAGAGACCGCTGCTGTTAGCAAGTAAGGTCTCGCGAGCCTACAAATCCGCCCCTTTCGCGACACGTTGTGGTGCGATGGCTTCGCCGCGGGCAAGCACCGTCGCCACGGCAAACGCAAGCACCAAAGTCACCACGATGACCGCGCCCGTCGGCAGATCGAACAGAGACGAAGCGACGAGGCCGGTGATATAACCAACGATCCCCACCGAATAGCCGACCACGAGTCTCAGTCTTTCCGCGTAGAGTCGCGCCGCCAATGCCGGAACGATAAGGCTTCCAAAAACCAGATATATGCCGACAAGCTGCACCGATTGCGTAACGACAATCGCGAACAGCACATAAAAACCGACATGACCCAATCGCGCGCGATAGCGGAACCAAACCGCCAAAGCGGCGGCGTAGAGCAATGCCGTGGGCCATAGACTTGCGGGCTGCACATAGAGAATTTGTCCGACGAGCAGATCCTTAAGATGCTCTCCCCCGTGCGGATTGTTCGCAAGAACCAGGAGTTCGACGCTGGCCGAGAGAACGAACAGCACGCCGATGAGAGCCTCCTGGACCTCCGGCCATTTCTTTTCGGTCCAGGTGAGCGAGAGCGCTCCCAGCAAAGCCGCGGCTCCTGCGGCAGCCTGAACCCGCCACCCCTGCGGTTCGAAACCGAATGCATCGGCGGCGGTCACGCCTAAACCCGCGACCTGCGCGATCGCCAGGTCGATGAAGACGATGCCACGTGCCAGAACTTGTTGGCCCAAGGGCACATGGGTCGCAAGGACCAGCATCCCGGCCAGGAACGCCGGAAACAGAATGCCATATTCGATCTGCGCCATGGGTCAGCCCTTCGCCGCGGCCAGCAGCCGGTTGAGCGTGTCGTCATAGAGACTGAAAAGATTCTTCGCTCCGTCGGTGCCCCCCACCGTGTAGGGCAGGGTGACGGCAGGTATATGCGCCTTGTCGGCAATGAACAGCGATGGCCGGTCGTCTTCATAGGCCGCGCGGATCACCATCTTGGCGGGAGTCTTTTGCAGCGTATCCACCACTTGGGCGAGATATCCCGCGGACGGTGGAACGCCGGGCTTCGGTTCCAGGGCAATCACGCGTTTGAGACCCAGCCAATTCTCGAGATAGATCCAGCTTTGATGCTCGACGGCGATGGGCACGCCTTTGAGCGGTGCAGCCTGCGTCTGCCATTTTGCCATGGCCGCCTGCCAGCGCATGGTGAAGTCGGCCACGCGGGCGGCATAGGTTTGCGCATTCGCCGGATCGAGTTCGGCGAAGCGAGCGGCCAAAGGTTTCGCGACCGCCAGGATATTGGCAGGGTTGGTCTGGATATGCGGATTGCCCGCGGCATGGATGTCGCCCTCGGCCCGGTCGAGCCGGCTCGGCACCTCCAGCAGATTGATGAAACTGGCCGCCTCCACCGCGCTCGGCGCGCCGGGGCGAAGCTTCTGATTGGCCGATTGTGTCACGATCGCGGGCAGCCAGCCGATCTCAAGCTCGGCACCGGTGCACACGGAGATGTCTGCACTGCGCGCCTTGGCGATGAGACTTGGACGGGCTTGCACCTGATGGGGGTCCTGTCCACCCGTGGTGGCGGAGTACACCGAAACCTTGTCGCCCCCAATTTCGGTCGCAAGCGCGGCCCATTCGGGTTCGCAAGCGAACACGTTCAGATTGGCGTAGGCGGGTGAAGCTGCGTCGAACGCCAAGAGCAACGCGGCGATGATCGATTTGCGCATGATGGTCTCCTCAGTAGCGGTGGGCCGGGTGCGGCCCATAAATGACGGTGTATTGGAACAGGATCTGGTCCAACGGTCTTACATCGGAACTGTCATGCGAGTACTGCAAGCGAAGCCTCCCGAATTCGCTGGTATCGAATTCGAGCAGCGCCGTTTCGGCGCGCGGTGTGCGTCCAAGATCGTCGAGCGCGCTGCCCATCAGCGCTGCGCCCACCCGCCCGGCCTCGAGCTGGGCGTATCGCAGCCCGAAGCTCCAACGCGGCATGAATTGATAGACGCCCTGCACGTACCAACCGGAATGATTGTAATCGACGCCGATTCCGTTAAACGCGCCGTTCTCGTGACCGAAGAAATATTCGCCTGAGAGCACCAAGTTCCGCACGATGGGATTTCCGCCCGGTGCCCACTTATAGACCAGGGTGGCAATGCCGAGATCATTCGTGCCGGAAAACAGATCGCCTCCGGTATCGCGTTTGTCGCTGCGCGCGTGGAGATAGGACAATCCCGCCAACCAGGAACTGGAGTCGTTGATGTCATCGCCGGCATGAGCGAAGGCCGTTATCGTACCCATCCCATGATCCGCAGCCCCGCCGGCAGGAAATGCATCACCGCGAAACCATTCGGCGCCAAGCTCCAGGAAGATGTTCGTCGGCGCGAGCCAGCGGGCTTGTACACCATCGTCGCCATATTGACCGTTCAAGAAGGCGCGATAGGGAAGGGAGGCGTCGGAGAACGACCAGTCATGCGAATGACGCTCATTGAGGTAGGCGATACCGGAAAACATCCGACCGGCCCTGAGAGTTAATCCTTCTCCAAGCGCGGTGGTTTGAATATAGGCCTCCTCGACATTGACGGACATGTCGTTGCCGAACGAGAGATTCAGCCAGCCGAGATAATACGGATCGATATTGGCGGTGAGGTTCACTTCCGATTCGCCGAGCGAAAACCCACGCTCCGGTCCGGACGCCGAATCGCCAAGCGCGAAGCCGGGTATCCGAGCGGCGGTGGGATCGTGCGATGCCGCGACGAAGAACCCGTTCAGCACCGCCGCGATACCCGGATTGAAAGCGTTGTTCGAGGTGGGCGTGCGCTGTATTGGCGGTTCGGGCGCCGCGGGTTGTGCCGCAGCGACGGTCTTTGCTTCTTGCGCGGCGGCCTGGGCGGAATCGGCCGAAGCTTTCGCGGCCTCGGCTTCGGCTTGGGCCTTTTGCAGGCGGTCTTCCAAATCCTTGATCTTGGCTTCGTAATCCTGGCGAAGATTGGTGATCGCATCGCGGATTGCGGAAAGGTCGTCAGCGGGCGCAGCGAATGCCGAGCCTTGTCCCAAGAAGCTCGCCATAACGGCGAGTACCCAGATGGGTATCTTGGTGGAATGGGTGACACGAGACATCATCAATGCTCCAAAAATGAGAAGTTCGAGAAGTGGCGAATTGCGCCGCAAAGCGGCGGATCGCGCGTTCATCGTTGAAGCTGATCGGAAGCGGCGACGCCGCTCCTCTCACTTCAACGCTTCAGGAACCTGCGGAGCGGGATGGAGGGGCGCGGCTATGCCAGTTATGCGAAACCGCGAAGAACGAGGGCAGCGCCTCGCTGAAAATGATGAAGTGGACGGATACCGACGCGGGGAGGGCCGCCAGTGCGGCGGCGCTCTGGACGAATTGCCCGGAATGGGCGATCTCCTGACAGAGAGGACAGTTCGAAGGGTCTTCGTAGATGGGATATTTGTCGCGCGGCGTTGCCGCATCGGGGGTCGCGGATGGCGCGGAAAACGCCCCAATGTTCTTGGCGGCGGTGATGATCGATATCGTCTGGATGCCGCCGGAGCCCTGACCCATATGAATGTGGGTCTGGACAACGAAACTCTGTAGCGCGACGGCGAGCAGGGCGAGCAGTCCCATCACCACCCGCGCCACGGAAGGCGCCCGCGCAATCGCTACGCGTGTGCGTTCGCGGGCAAGCTGTCGCTTTTCGTGACGGTTTACACTCATGTCCCGAGCCGAAGATCGGTCGCAGCCGCATTTTAGCGCGGGACGCGCTCTATTGCCAGCGGCCCCCAAGGACCGTGGTTCAGGATGCGCTCCCGAAGACGCGCGCAAAAATTCCGTCCACCTCTTTCAAATGGTAATCCAGGTCGAAAAGCTCTTCGAGTTCGCCGGCTGCTAAAAGCTTTGTAACGTTGGGGTTCGCCCTCAAAAGATCGATGAGCATGCCTTCGCCCTGCCAGCTCCGCATGGCGTTTTCCTGGACCAGCCGATAGGCGTCCTCGCGCGCCATGCCCTTCTGGGTGAGGGCCAGAAGCACGCGCCCGCTATGGACGATGCCGCCGGTGCGGTCGAGATTGGCGCGCATGCGTTCGGGGTAGACGACGAGCCGCTCCACCAGATTGGCCGCGCGTGCGAGTGCGAAATCCAGCGTGATGGTGGCGTCGGGGGCGATATAGCGCTCGACCGAGGAATGCGAGATGTCGCGCTCGTGCCAGAGGGCGACGTTCTCCAGCGCCGGGGTGACATAGGCCCGCACCATGCGCGAGAGCCCGGCCAGATTCTCCGACAGCACGGGGTTGCGCTTATGGGGCATCGCCGATGAGCCCTTCTGCGTTGGCGAGAAATATTCCTCGGCCTCGCTGACTTCCGTGCGCTGCAAATGGCGGATTTCCGTGGCCAGCCGCTCGAGAGAGCTGGCGATTACACCCAGCGTGGCGAAGAACATCGCGTGGCGGTCGCGCGGGATGACTTGCGTCGAGACCGGCTCGATGCTTAGGCCCAATTTCCGCGCGACATGGGCTTCGACCGCCGGGCTGACATTGGCAAAGGTCCCGACCGCGCCGGATATCGCGGCTGTGGCGATCTCGCTCCTCGCCGCGACCATGCGCGTGCGCGCGCGCGAGAATTCCGCGTAGAAACCCGCGAGCTTGACGCCAAAGGTGGTCGGCTCGGCATGGATGCCATGGCTGCGCCCAATCGTCGGCGTCAACTTGTATTCGAAAGCGCGGCGCTTGAGCGCGGCCAGAAGCGCATCGATATCGGCGATCAGAATATCGCTCGCGCGCGAGAGTTGAACCGCCAGCGTCGTGTCCAGCACGTCCGAAGACGTCATGCCCTGATGCACGAAGCGCGCTTCGGGGCCCACGAATTCCGCCAGATGCGTAAGGAAGGCGATCACATCATGCTTCACTTCGCGCTCGATCTCATCGATGCGCTCGGGATCGAATTTGGCGGTGCGGCCTTTCTCCCAGATCACCCGTGCCGCTTCTTTGGGGATGACGCCCAGCTCGGCCATCGCATCGGCGGCATGGGCTTCGATCTCGAACCAGATGCGGTATTTGGTTTCGGGCGACCAGATCGCCGTCATCGTCTCGCGTGCATAGCGGGGAATCATATCGCTCTCATCTTGGACCGGCCCTCATCATGTGCCCAGGCCACCGATCGCGGCATATTTGATTTCGAGGAAGCCGTCGATGCCATATTTGGATCCCTCGCGGCCTATGCCGGATTGCTTCATGCCGCCGAAGGGCGCCACTTCGGTGGAGATGATGCCCTCATTGACGCCGATGATGCCGTATTCGAGGCCTTCCATGATTCGGAATATGCGGCCCACATCGCGCGCGTAGAAATAGGCGGCGAGACCATATTCGGTGTCGTTCGCCATGCGGATGGCTTCCGCGTCTTCTTTGAACCGGAACAGAGTGACGACCGGTCCGAAGATTTCCTCGCGCGCAACCGCCATGCCGGTCGTGACATCGCGCATGATGGTGGGTTCGAAAAAGGTGCCGCCCAGCGCGTGTCGCTTGCCGCCCAGCGCAATGGTGGCTCCTTTTCCCGTCGCTTCGCCGATCAGTTCCTCGACTTTTTCGACGGCCGCCATGTTGATCAGCGGGCCCTGCTCGATGCCGGGCATCATGCCATTGCCGACGTTCAGCGCCATGACCGCCTTGGCGAGTTTTTCCGCGAAGGCATCGTAGACGTCATCCTGCACCAGGAAGCGGTTGGCGCAGACGCAAGTCTGCCCCATGTTGCGGAATTTGGACGCCATCGCGCCCTTCACCGCGGCATCAAGATCGGCATCGTCGAAGACGATGAAAGGCGCATTGCCACCGAGCTCCAACGAAAGCTTCTTCACTGTGGAGGCGCATTGCCGCATCAATTGCTTGCCGACTTCTGTCGAACCGGTGAAGGAGAATTTGCGCACCAACGGATTTTCGGTCAGCTCTTTTCCGACGCGCGAGGATTTCGTCGACGGCACGACGTTGAACACACCCTTGGGAATCCCCGCGCGATGGGCAAGTTCGGCGAGCGCGAGCGCTGAGAGCGGCGTCAGCTGTGCCGGCTTAACCACGATAGGACAACCCGCGGCCAGCGCCGGCCCTACCTTGCGGGTGATCATGGCGTTGGGAAAATTCCAAGGCGTAATCGCGGCCACGACACCGACCGGCTCTTTCATCACCACGATGCGGTGGCCCGCTGCGTTGGTGGGAATGACATCGCCATAGATGCGCTTGCCCTCTTCGGCGAACCATTCGATGAAGGAGGCGCCATAGGCGACCTCACCGCGGCTTTCGGTCAGCGGCTTGCCCTGTTCGGCGGTCATGAGTTGCGCCAAGTCTTCCTGCGCCGCCATCATCAGCTCGTACCATTTGCGCATCAGGACGGCGCGTTCCTTGGCGGTCTTGGCGCGCCATGGCCCCCAGGCGCGGCTGGCCGCTTCGATCGCGTCCCTCACATCGGTTTCGTCGAGGTCGGCGACCTCGGCGATCACCTCGCCGGTGGCGGGATTCTTCACCGCGAAGCGCGCGCCCGACCGGGCGCCGCGCCATTCACTGTCGACATAGGCGGCGTCGCGAAGCAGCGCGTTGTTGTCGAGTTTCAACATCGGGAACCCTTCCGATTTCGATTTGTTCTAGACCCCATGGCCGCCGCGCGAAAGCCCCGATAGCGAGTCCGGGGTGCGATGCTATGGCCTCGTCCAAGCCTCTGTTTTCACACATGAAGG
>JAXDMY010000123.1:0-2971 GCA_034665805.1 Alphaproteobacteria bacterium | reverse complement strand
TCAAGGGGAGGGTCGAATTCGGCTCGAACACCGTTTGCGTTGGATTGAAGGAGTCGCGGCGCCATTGGGGGAGGTGGCGGCGGGCGGAGAAGCCGATGATGGGTTCGGAGAGCTTCGCCAATCCCGGCACGGAATCGCGCAAATTCAGCAGCCAGCCGAGCTTCGCCGCGTAAGGCGCATAGCGCGGCAGATAGCCGATCAAGCGGTCGCGCAGCGTCACGCCATATTTCGCCGCCCGCGCCGCCAGGACCTCGATTTTCATCTTGGCCATGTCGACACCCGTCGGACATTCGCGCCGGCAGGCCTTGCAGGAGACGCAGAGCTTCAACGTCTCCATCATCTCATCGCTGCTCAGCGCATCCTCGCCGAGCTGGCCGGAGAGCGCGAGGCGGAGCGAATTCGCGCGGCCGCGCGTGACGTCGCGCTCGTTCAGCGTGGCGCGATAGGACGGGCACATGGCGCCGCCCTGATGTTTGCGGCAGGCGCCATTGTTGTTGCACATCTCGGCCGCGCCCTGGAAACCGGCGCCGCCGCCCGGAAACTCCGACCAGTCGAGCACCGGCTTCATCGTCGAAATGCGGTATTCCGGGCCGTAGCGCAGATAATTGCGGTCATCGAAACTGGGCGCGCCGACGATCTTGCCCGGATTGAAGAAAAAGTCCGGATCGAACATCCCCTTCACCTCGCCGAACGCGTGCACCAGCCGCGCGCCGAACATCTGCTCGTGAAATTCCGAACGCACGATGCCGTCGCCATGTTCGCCGGAATGCGAGCCCTTATATTCGCGCACCAACGCGAAGGCCTCCTCGGCGATGGCGCGCATCGCGATCAGATCCTTCTCGAGCTTCAGATTCAGCACCGGGCGCACGTGCAGGCAGCCGACGGAAGCATGCGCGTACCAGGTGCCGCGCGTGCCGTATTTCTCGAACACCTGGGTCAGCTTGTCGGTGTATTCGGCCAGATGCACCAGCGGCACGGCGCAATCCTCGATAAAGGACACCGGTTTGCGCTCGTCCTTCATCGACATCATGATGTTGAGGCCCGAGGCTCGCACCTCGGCAATGGCGGCCTGCAGGACCGCATCGCGCACCTCCACCACGCCGCCCCATTTGGCGCCGATCTTGTCCCAGGAAAAGCCGAGATCGCCCATCATCTCGGAAAGGCGCTTCATGCGCCGTTCGTTCTCTTCATCGCCCTCGTCGAACTCGACCAGCAGCAATGCTTCGGGATCTTCGCGCACGAATTTTTTGATGGTGTCGCGGAACAGCGGAATGTCGCGGGCGAGGTCGAGCATGGTCTTGTCGATGGCTTCCACCGCGATCGGCCCCAGCGTGACCAGATGCTGCGCCGCGTTCATCGCTTCATAGAACTGGCCGAAATGGCAGACCCCGACGACGCGCTTGCCCAGGACCGGCGAAAGCTTCAGCTCGATCTTGGTCGAGAAGGCGAGCGTGCCTTCCGAGCCGACCAAGATGTGCGCGAGATTGTTCTTGGTGTTCTTGGGCACCAGCGCGTCGAGATTGTAACCTCCAACCCGGCGCTGGACCTTGGGGAAGCGCGCGTCGATCTCGCCCGCTTCGCGCGCGCCCAGCGCCAGCAATTGCTTGGCGATAGGGCGCAGAGCGGAATCGGGCGGCAGCTCGGACAAATCCGCAGACACGGCGCCGAAATAGGCCGGCGATCCGTTGGGCAGCATGGCGCTGACCGAGATGATGTTGTCGCGCGTGGTGCCATAGCGCAGCGAACGCGTGCCGCAGGAATTGTTGCCCGTCATGCCGCCGATGGTGGCGCGCGAGGCCGTCGACACATCGACGGGAAACCACAAACCATGCGGCTTGAGCTGCCGGTTCAGCTCGTCGAGCACGATGCCCGGCTGCACCACGCAGGTCTTCCCGGCCACATCGAGCGAGACGATCTTGTTCAGATGCTTCGAGCAGTCGATCACCAGGGAATGGTTAACCGTCTGGCCGCATTGCGAGGACCCGCCCCCCCGCGCCAGCACGGTCACGCCCTCGCTCCGCGCCACGGCGATGGCCTTTTCGGCCTCGGCAAGGTTGCGGGGGACCACAACGCCCAAGGGCATCATCTGATAGGACGAGGCATCGGTGGCGTAGCGCCCCCTTGTGAAGGAATCGAACAGGATTTCGCCCACGCCTTCCGCTTTCAGGCGCCGTTCCAGGCCGGGGCTCGCGACAATGGTCATGGCCCTCTTATGGATTCCTTCAGGCCTTGTGTACAAGAGCGGGACATGGGAAAGAAAAGGCCCTGCCATACCCTCTTCCATCGGAAGAAACGTTGCCGACTGACGATATGAACACCGGCGTAGCGGAGAAGGCAGCGGCTAAGCCTAAAGACACCCTCCATGGGCGCAGCTAAGTTGGCCGTTCGCCAACTGTAGAGACAGCCCTCGACGTGCCGGGACAATTCGGCATGCGGAAGGCTGCTCTGAGGTCCAAATATCTGCCCAACAAGCGCTCTTAAATTTGCCATACCACCAAGGTGCAGCGTCCGAAATTCGACGCCTTGGCTGATAACGCTGGCCTCAAAGAATCAGTTCATAGAACTTTTCCAATAAGCGATGATCTTCTTATCCAGAGTCATAGGTCACTTTAAGTCCCGTGAAATGCGATACGTCTTTTGAATTCCTGCACGCGCGACGCTCAGTATGCGTGAGATATTCCGATTACCAATTTGATTGAAAGCCTCATTTCGATAGGTTCCCCGCTGATAGTTTTTTCCTAAGCAGGTCGACTATCCGCGGCCAATCCTCCTTGCATGTAACCCTCGCGTATCCCGTAAGTCCCGAAACCCCAGGCAATTCGGTTTCAATAGTTCCCATTATGAGCGGAAGAACATAATCTTTGCCCCTACGGCGAAGAAATTCCATTACGATTGCCTGCCTTTCAAGCGTTGTCCACGCCTTATCCAAGTACGCAGGACTCTGCAAAATGAGGCAGTACCGGGAGCGTAT
>JAXDMY010000122.1:0-4765 GCA_034665805.1 Alphaproteobacteria bacterium | reverse complement strand
ATCGGCGACCGATCTTGGCGCGCCGGGCGTCGATACAATCTACGGGCACGGTCTGCTCAATATTGCGGCGGCGCTGCAGCCGGTCGGTGTCACGACTTTCGCTGTGAGCGGCGGCGGAGCCCCCATGGTGAGCGGGACCGGGCTCATCCTCGCCAGCGCCTTCGGTGACGCGCCGGCCGTCCATCAAGCGCTTTCGCAGGTGATGATGCTGGACGGATTCGGGCGGGATTTCGGAACCGACCTGTCGCATATGGTCGTGGGGCGGCCGAATCTGCCCGAGCTGTTCGGCCTGATGGAGCAAAGGCTGGGCTGGCAATCGGCGAATCTGCCCCTGGGGTCCGAGACCTCGCTGGGCTTCGACCTCCGGCGCAGGCCTGAGGATGGCATCGTGCCGTTTCAGACGCTGGCGGGACCGCAAGACCATTTCACGCATGAAACAATGTTCCGCCTTGCGGGCGCAGGCAGCAGCTTCGATTGGACGGCCGGAACAGGATTGTCCTTGCGCGACGGAATGGCGGGGGCCGATGACTCCGCATTCTTCATGTCGCTGACGAATGGGTTCTCGCCGATGATCGGCGCGGCACCGGGCGTCTTCGCCAGCATGCGCGTTCCACTGACGCAGGATACGAACCTCTCCTTTGGGGCTTCGCACGCCGAAAACCAAGGCGTGACCGACCATCTGCGCACGCCTTTCCGCAACACCGCGGACGCTGCGATGTTGCATCTCGAGCGCGAAACGACGGAAACGCGGCTCGGGCTGGAAGTGGGCGAGGTTCTGGAAACCGGCGGCTTCATGGGCTCGCTCGCATCGGGCGGTTTGAAGATGGCCGACCGCGCTTCCACCGCGTGGACGACCGCGACGGCGCAAACCGCTCTCGATGCCCATTGGTCGCTGAAGGGCGCGTTCACGATCGCGGCCACCGGAACGACGCATCCGCAAGCGAGCCTCATCACCTCGATCGGACCGGTGTATGCGACGAGTTTTGCGTTTGGCCTTGCGGGAACCAATCTCTTCCGCGACGGCGATGTGCTGAGCTTCACCGCCGGCCAGCCTTTGCGCGCCGAACAGGGAAGCCTCACGCTCGCGACGGGAATAGGCCGCGACTGGACCACGGGCGGTGTCGTTTTTGGCGAGCAACGGGCGTCGCTCCTGCCATCGGGCCGCGAGTTCGATTTCGAAACCGGTTATCGTTTTTTGCTGGAGGGATGGAACGCGGGGGCGAATGTCGCCTATGCGGTCGATCCCGACCATATAAGGAACAAAGACGCGGTGCTGGCGCTCTTCACGCTCTCCCGGGCGTTTTAAACCACCGACCGCCAACTCCAAATTCACCATGGCAGGGCTCGACCCTGCCATCCAGTCAGCCCGCGTCTGCGGGCTGATGATGCATCTTATCGAGTCTATTTGCCGCGCCGACGCGCGGCAGCTGGATGGCCGCCGCGAGGGCGGCCATGGTGAAAATTGAATGAACTTCACCCCGCGGCGGGATTGTAGTCGCCGCCGCCGATCACCAGGTTGATCACCTTCTCTTCGGTGTAGCTGAGCAGCTCGCTGATGCCTTCCTCGCGCCCGATCCCGGAATTCTTGAAGCCGCCATAAGGCACGCCGCGATAATGCTGGCCGACGCCGTTAACCCAGACATAGCCGGCCTGAACGGCTTGGGCGACGCGTAGCGCGCGGTTGATGTCGTTGGTCCACACCGCCGCGGTGAGGCCGAGATCGATGGCGTTGGCCATCGCAAGCGCTTCGGCTTCGTCGTGGAATTTGAAGATCGACATCACCGGGCCGAACACTTCTTCCTTGGCGAGGCGCATCGACATGTTCATGTCGCCGAACACCGTCGGCTCGACCCAGAAGCCGCGTTTGAACTCATCGCCTTTGGGAATGCCGCCGCCATGAAGGAGCTTCCCGCCTTCGTTTCTTCCCAGATCGATGTAAGAAAGCACCTTCTTGTACTGCGCCTTGTTGTTGATCGGTCCCATATTGGTTTGCGGGTCCAGCGGGTGGCCGACTTTGATCTTGCGCACCCGCTCGAGAATACGCTCGACGACCCGATCATGAATCGATTCATGCAGCAGGATGCGGCTCATCGAGCCGCAGGATTGGCCCTGCCAGCCGAAATTCATGCCGCCCACGGCGCAGGCAGCGACCTTGTCGAGGTCGGCATCGTCAAAGGCGATCAGCGGATTCTTGCCGCCCAATTCGAGCGTCACATGCTTCACCGCGGTTTCCGCGGCAGCCTTCTGGATCGCCATGCCAGATGCGGGCTGACCGATGAAAGCGATGCGCTTCACGCGCGGATGGCGCACCAAAGCTTCACCGGTTTCGCGCGCGCCCGTCACGATGTTGACCACGCCCGGGGGCAGAATCGCCTTGCAGATTTCGCCCAGAATGGATGCCGAGAGCGGGCTCTGCTCGGACGGCTTCACCACCATCGTGTTGCCGGAAATGATCGCGGGCGCGATGCGCGATGCCGCAAAGCCAATCGGATGATTGAACGGAATGATCCGGCCGACCACGCCATAGGGCTGGCGGATGGTCATGTGGATGTTGCCCGGCGTCGCAGGCACGGTCTCGCCTTTGATCTCATAGGCGAGGCCGGCCGCGAAACGCATGCGGTCGACGGCGGTGTTCACGTCGCGGCGCATCGGCCCAATGGTGTTGCCGGTGTCGAGCGATTCGATGCGGGCGATTTCCTCGGTTCGCGCCAGGATCGCATCGCCAAGTTTGTGGATGAAGGCGGCGCGCTGCGCCATGGAAAGGGCGGCCCAGGCGGGCTGCGCTTTTTCCGCCGCTTCGACGGCCGCGGCCATGTCGGCAACCGATCCCATGGGTACGCGGCCCAAAGCGGATTCATCGGCCGGGTTGATGGATTCGAGCCAGGCGCCGTCCTTGCTTTCGACCAGCTCGCCGCCGATCAGCATGCGGCCGGTCATATAGGCCTCTTTTGCATTCGTCCCGTGCATGACGCCCTCCGACGATTTCACGTGTCGCTTTCGCAATAACACAAAGGCCGGCAAGCCGCCCGGCTTGCCGGCCTTTTTCAATCTCCTAAATCAGTGATTGCCGCTAGCGGCTTTTTTCCGTTCCTCTTCGAGGCCGCGTTTGATCCGCTCCTGCGCCTCGGTGATGTTCTGTTTCCACGAGGGAGGGTCGATAAAGGGATTGGGTTCGCCCGGCTTGCGAGCGAGAAGTTTCGGAAAGCGCTCGAAGAGTGAGCCGTTGGGATAATCGGTTCCCGGATTCCAGCCATGGTTGGGCAGGTACACTTCGATGCCCTGAAGCTGCGCCACCCGCTCCGAACTTAGCACCGCCTGTTCGAAACCCTTCACCCCGTCACGCCCGCCGAGGCCGCCGGAATAGAACGCTTTGTGCGGCGTGCCATTGTCGTAGACGGTGAATTCAAACGAAACCACGCCGGGGGTGTGGCCCGGCGTCTTGTAGAGTTTCAGCGTCGTGTTGCCCAACGTGTAGAAATCGCCGTCATGGACGATCCTGTCGCGCTTTGGCGCGCGCGGCGGCGGGGCGCCGTTGCGTCCCGGGCGCGATGCCACCTGCTCGATCATCTGCCAATCTTCTTCGGTCGCGTAAACCGGCGCGCCGGTCAGCTCGTGCATCCGGTCGATCCCGCCCCAATGGTCGATATGGCCGTGGCTGATGAAGATCGCCTTGATGTCCTTCAGATCGGTGCCGGTTTTCTTGATGCTGTCGATCACATGCGTGACCATATCGGGCTCTTCGGACGCATCGATCAAAATGGCGCCCGCCGAGGTCTTGATCAAATAGCAGGAGACATAGCCCGGCCCGACATACCAGAGATTGTCGAACATCTTGACCGCCGGCACCTTCTGGAAATCCACCGCTTCCTTGCCACGCTCGCGATAGGCCTGGCTGATGGGACTCGTTCCCGCTGGCGCGGCGAAGCCCGGATTGAACAGAAAAGCCGCAGCCAGCGAGGCCGTTGCAAGCAGAACGATGCGTTTGGTCGATTTCATAATCCCTCCCATGGCATGCGCGAATGTGATGCCGTCATCGACAGTGTAGTTCAGCGCGATCCCACTGGGAAAGGCCAAGAAATTGGCCTTACGACGCGCCGGCCACATCCAATCTGGCGATTTCGTCCTTGGAAAGTCTCAGCGCCGCCGCGGCGGAAAAATCCTTGAGCTGCTCGACGCTTGTGGCGCTGGCAATCGGCGCGGTGATCGAAGGCCGCGCAATCAGCCAGGCGAGCGCCACGGCCGCCGGATTTACCCGGTGCGCGGCGGCGACCTCATCCAAGCTTGCGAGAATCCGCTTTCCCTTCGGGTTTAGATAATCGGCCATGCGGCTGCCACGTTGGCTCTTTCCGAAATCGCCGGGCGAGCGGTATTTGCCGGTGAGAAACCCGCTGGCCAAGCCGTAATAGGGAATGACGCCGATATTTTCCTTGAGGCAGAGCTGCTCCAGCTCGCCTTCGAAATCGTCGCGGTCGTAAAGATTGAACCGTGGCTGCAGACATTCGTAGCGCGGCAGACCATGCGCCGTGGCGGTATCGAGGGACTCCTTCAGACGCGCCGCGGTGAAATTGGAGGCGCCTAGGCTGCGAACCTTCCCCTCGCGGATCAGCTCGGCATAGGTTTCCATCGTCTCCTGCATGGGAACCGAATCGTCGTCGCGATGGGATTGGTAAAGGTCGATGGTTTCGATTCCCAGCCGTTTCAGCGAATCCTCGACTTCCGCTTTGATGTAGCGGCGAGAGAGCCCCTTCTTGTCCGGGCCCATCTC
>JAXDMY010000121.1:0-3428 GCA_034665805.1 Alphaproteobacteria bacterium | reverse complement strand
GATTGTCTCGCCCTGGTTCATACGCACGCGCCCGGCTGCGCTGTCCATGGCCTATAACGGCGCGAGCATTGGCGGCGTCGTGTTCTCCCCGCTGTGGGTCGCCACGATTGCGCTCATGAGCTTTCCCGTGGCGGCGCCGGCGATTGGCATCGTGACGGCTGTGACCATCTGGCTCCTTGCCGATCTCATGTTGTCGAAGACGCCGCGACAGATGGGGTTGATGCCGGATGGCGATACCATCGGGGTGTCGGCCATCCCGGTCGCGTCGCCATCCGCAAAGCCGCTGCCGGGCTCGCGGCTCTGGGGCGATCTCGGATTCCTGACCCTGTCCGCCGGCATGGCTCTGGGCCTGTTCGCGCAGATCGGATTGATCGCGCATCTGTTCTCGCTGCTGGTGCCGGCGCTCGGCGCCCAATCTGCGGGACTTGCGATGGGGGCGGCCACCGCGGCGGCGATACTCGGGCGCACGCTGGTCGGCTGGCTGATGCCGGCGGGCGCCGACCGGCGGCTGGTGGCGTGCGCCAGCTACGGTGTTCAAATCGCCGGTTCGATCGCCTTTCTTGTCGCGGCAGGGACGAACATCCCGTTGCTCCTGGTCGGCGTCATCCTGTTTGGGGCCGGTATCGGAAATGCGACGTCATTGCCGCCTCTCATCGCGCAAGTGGAATTCATAAAGGAAGACGTCCCACGCGTCGTCGCCCTCATCGTCGCCATTGCCCAAGGCGCTTACGCGTTCGCACCCGCCGCGTTCGGGCTCATGCGCGAACTGGCGTCGCAGGAGACATTTGAATCCGCCGGTGCCGCACCGTACGTCTTCGCCGGCGCCGCGCTTGTTCAAGGCCTGGCAATGGGCGCACTTCTGCTCGGTCGGCGGAGATGACGACCGGGCCCATCATTCAAGTCTCGAACATGGATCAAGACGAACGCGTGCGGCTTGCGCATGACCGCCTGCCCGGTCGCCGCGCGCCGATCCGAACGTGCTTAGTTCTTTGCCAAGAACTCTCGCGCCGCCACGAGGTCGGGCCGGACGGTATCGGCGTTGCCCGCGAGCGTCGTGAGTTTCTGGTAATAGTCCCTGGCTTTCGCCTGGTCGCCGAGGCGATCGGCCGCCCGCGCGGCTCCGGCGATGGCGTTGAAGCGGTTCGGCTCCTTCTTGATCGTCGCTTCGAATGCGGCGAGCGCCTCAGGCGCTATTCCGCGGTCGAGCAGCATGATGCCGTAGAGTTCTCGTGCCGGCTCCGGCACCCCTGGAGTCACCGGGCTTTTCTCGGTCTTGTCCTCGGCATCGGCGGCGGCGCTCATGGCCTTGAGCGCCTCGTCATGCTTGCCCTCGGCATAGAGCACGAATGCGGTCGGCCCGAATGAAATCCAGGCCGTTGCCGCAACGGCCATAAAGCGCCTCTCCCTAAGGCTGCAATCACGCGCTGGCGGTGATTGTTCTTCGCAACGAAGCACGGGCCATTCACGACAGCCGGTCGCCGGCCCCGAGCATGATCCCGGTGATCTGCGCAAGATCGAAGCGAACAAGGCAAGATCGCGCGAGCGCGCGGAAGCCCCTTGAGCCAAGATAGAGGTGTTCCTCCTCCCTTGGCCTTGGGCCGCTGACAGGCTGATGCCGTCGGCGGCCCCTTTCACCGCACCGATCGCGGCTTTGCCGCTACTTGGGATCGCCGCTCTGGTGGCGCGCTGATGCTCCGCCGCGCCCTTTAGCTCCGAGCCGTTGCCGCCCAACGATCTCGTTGACGCGCCATCGGCGCTGTCATTTTTTCGGTGAAGTGGTCGTTTCTATACAGACTGCATTCCGGCAAGTGGCCTAGGATCAGGGCGCTCCTGTACCCAATTGCGGGGGCTGATACCGCTTCCATAGCTTATTGAATCGAGATGTTTTTGGGGGGGGGCGCCGAACATCGGAGTGAATTGTTTTCGGGACGCGAGGTGTGATTCGCTGGGACCATCTGATTCGGAGGGAACAGATGGTCAAATGCACCAAAGGCCAAGTCCGTCGGTTGAAGACAGCGTTGCGCTGGAACGGAGATCCGCAGCGGCGCCAGCGCATTCAGATGGTGCTGCTGCGCGAAAGCGGGATGACGCAGCCTGCGATTGCCGAAGCGATGGGTGTGTCGCTGAGCACGGTGAACCGGGCGCACATGGCCTATGACGGCGGCGGGCTCCAGGCGCTCAAATCCAAGCCGAGCGGTGGACGCAAGCGCGAGAACATGACCTTGGCCGAGGAAAGGGTCTTGCTGGCACGTTTTGCCAAAGCCGCCGGGGCCGGCGAGATGTTGAACATCCACGATCTCAAGGCGGCCTACGAAAGGGCCATTGGGCACGCAACCAGCAACAGCACGGTCTATAATCTTCTGGCCAGGCATGGCTGGCGCAAGCTGATGCCGCGTCCGTTTCATCCCAAACGCGACATCGCGGCTCAGAACTCTTTTAAAAAAACGGTTTTCCTAATGCGGTGAGGAAGGCCCGGCGGGCTGCCGCCAGGCGCGGTCGTCGCTTGCGGATCATGTTCACCGATGAAGCGCGGTTCGGCCGGATCAACCGCCCGCGGCCATGCTGGGCTCCGATTGGCACCAGGCCTGAGGTCGCCTCCCAACTTATTCGCGAATACATCTACTTATACGGAGCGGCCTGCCCGAAGGATGGAACGTGCGTCTATCTGATCATGCCGACATCGAATACGGCATGCTTCCAGATATTCCTCAATGTTCTCTCCCGAAAATTTGTCAGGCAGGATATCCTCTTGGTTCTCGACGGCGCCCCCAACCATCGCTGCAAAGAGCTCGCGCTTCCCAATAACATCTCGCTGCTCTTCCTGCCGCCCTATTCGCCAGAGCTCAACCCGAAGGAAAATCTCTGGGATGAAATCCGTGAGAAACTCTTCAAGAACTACGCCCTCAAATCCATCGACGCCGTGCGCGCCAAACTCAAACAGGCGATCCTCTATATCGAACGTAATCCAAAACTCGTCCAATCAATCACGTCATTCCCATATATCGTCAAGTCATCCTGATGTGGAAATGGTATTAGATCGACCTTTTTCGAGCGGCGGATGCTTTTCCAGCGCAGCAGCGATCGAGCTTCGCTGCCTATGAATTCATCGGAGCTTCCGTTCGAACGCGCGACCATCGTACCGCGGCCCTGACCAATTAGACCCGGATATTGCCTCCCTGGGGCCGGCCTCAAATCGGTTCCGGGATCCACCCTAAAACCGGTCGCCTGCCCGCATCCACCCCTTGCCTTCACCGTCGCGCCACATTTACAACCCATTAACTATCGCGGTTGCTTTTCGCCGTTTGTCGGCATTTGATCGGGTCTGGCAATACCCCATCAAGGTTGACGGAACGTTCGCTTAACCATCGCCCTGTAGACCGGATAACAGTCGAAAAACGTGAGCGTGGAGGCTCCGGAATGAAACATCA
>JAXDMY010000120.1:0-35398 GCA_034665805.1 Alphaproteobacteria bacterium | reverse complement strand
TGGCAGCTTCCCTTTGTCGCCTTGCTGATGCCAGGAGGGCTGGGGCTTTTCTATGCCGCAGGCGCGTTGCTTTGCATGCTGCAATGGCGTCCCGGGGTGGCCCGCATCTTTCTTTTCGCTCTGGTGTTCGCGATTTTTGAATGGCTGCGCGGCCATGTGCTCACGGGTTTCCCGTGGAATCTTCCCGCCTATGGCTGGGGGGCGTCCTTTGCGCTGCTGCAAAGCACCGCGGTCTTCGGCGCCTATGGTCTCTCACTGCTGACTTTGCTCTTTGGCGCATCGCTCGCGGCGCTTTCGCGCGGCAACGATACAAACGCGCGCTGGCTGCCCGCCGTGATGACCGTCTTTTTTGTGGCGCTGTGGGCGAATGGAGAAGCGCGGCTTCTGATGGCGACGGATGATACAGTTCCCGGCGTACATCTACGCATTGTGCAACCGGCAACTCCGCAACCAGAGAAATATGATCCGCGCTTGGTTTTGCGAAACTGGCAGCGTTTGATCGATCTCTCCCAAGCGCCGTCGCCCGTGACGCCGTCGCTCATCATCTGGCCGGAGGCGGCTCCGCCATTCGTATTGGCGCGCGCACCGCAAGCCATAGCGGATATCGCGCAGATCACCGGGGATTCTCGCGTGCTTCTCACAGGCCAAGTCCGCGTCGCCCAAGACGGCGCCCGTACGCGCTTCTACAATTCCTTCGCGATGTTTGGGCCTCACGGAAAATTGCTCGGGACGTCGGACAAATTCCACCTCGTTCCGTTCGGCGAATATCTTCCTTTCGAAGACACGCTGCACTCGATCGGCATCACCGAGATTGCCGCCAACACCGGTTTTTCCTCCGGGCCCGGGCCGCAGACATTCAGCGTTCCCGGCGCGCCGCCGGTTGGTCCGCTCATCTGCTACGAGGTGATTTTTCCCCAAGCGGTGACCGGCGATCCGCGGCCCTCATGGCTGGTCAACATGACGGATGACTCATGGTTCGGGCCGAATACAGGCCCGATGCAGCACCTTTTGATTGCTCGTGTGCGCGCTATCGAAGAAGGCTTGCCGATCGTGCGCGCTGCCAACACCGGAATTTCCGGAATCATCGACTCCTATGGCCGGATGCGAGCCAGGCTCGATCTGGGGTTGCGTGGCGTGCTCGACGGCGACCTCCCGGTTGCCCTGGCGCAGACGCCCTTCGCGCGTTACGGGGCCCCAATCTTGCTCACGCTCTTTTTGATCTGCGCGGGTGCGGCGCTTTGGCCGCTAACCCTGCCCAAGGCTTGACGTTTAACGCTCGGGAGGTTTTCTTCGGCCCTATGGAAATTCGCTATCTAAGGAAGGGTTTTAGGGCGTGCCCAAAAAACAGGCCAATCCGGTCGACGCTCATGTCGGTCATCGCGTCCGCTTGCGACGCATGCTGGTCGGAATGAGTCAGGAACGTCTAGGGGAGTTGCTCGGTCTCACATTTCAGCAGGTTCAGAAATACGAGAAAGGGATCAATCGCATCGGCGCTGGCCGTTTGTTCGAAGTCGCGGGGATTCTCGGCGTGCCCATCAGCTTCTTCTACGAAAATGTCGAAGCGGGTGTGAGCGCCGGCGGCTTTGCAGACGGAGAAGAGCCGCCGCCGGTGATGGAGTTCCTTTCGAGTGGCGAAGGGCTGCAGCTGAGCCTTGCCTTCATGCGCATAAGGGACACGAAGGTGAGACGACGCATCCTCGAACTCGTGCGCTCGCTTGCGGGCGAGAACGAGAAGCTCGACGCCTGATCGAAAAGTGCGGCGCGTAGGGATTTGAGCGCAAACCGCGCTCAGTCTTGGCGTGCGGCTTTTTCCTCGAGACCCGATCGCCCTTCGCGAAGCGCAAGCGCGGCGTAGACTTCTTCGGGCGCGATATCGCATGCGGTCCACAGCACCAGCAAATGATAGAGCAGATCGGCCGATTCATCGGTCAGCGCAGTCTTGTCTTGCGCCACGGCGGCAAGGCAAGTCTCGACCGCCTCTTCGCCGAACTTTTTGGCGCATTTGAGCCGCCCTTTGGCGAGCAGCTTTGCCGTGTAGGATGTGTTCGGGTCGCCGTCTTTGCGCGAAGCGATCAGCGCGAAAAGCCGGTCTATCGGATGAGTCGTCATGGCGGCAGTTTGAAACTTGCGCGGCTCCGGCGCAATCGCCGGTGCGATCACTCGCCCTTTTCCTGGTCGATCCAGCGATTAACCTTTTCATCGAGGATGGGAAGCGGCATGGGGCCGTCCTTCAGCACCACGTCGTGAAAGCGCTTGAGATCGAATTTCGCGCCCAGCGTTGCTTTCGCGCGGGCGCGCAGATTCAAGATTTCATATGCGCCGATCTTGTAGGCAAGCGCCTGTCCCGGAATCGCGATGTAGCGGTTCACTTCTTCCACCGCTTCCACCGCTTCCACGCGCGACAGCGCGGTGTGCGTCATCAGATAATCCACCGCTTGCTCATGCGTCCAACCCAGCCAATGGATACCCGTATCGACCACCAGCCGGCTGGCGCGCCATGCATCGAAGGAGAGCGCGCCGAATTTCTGATAGGAATCGGTGTAGAGCCCAAGCTCGCTCCCCAGCGACTCGGCATAGAGCCCCCAGCCCTCCGTGAATGCCGTCTCCTCGCCAAAGCGGCGGAACTGCGGAAGTGCGCGATTCTCTCGCGCCAGCGCAAGCTGCAGATGATGGCCCGGAATGCCCTCGTGCAGCTCCAGAACTTCGCTGGTGTAGCTCGACCGCGCCGAAAGGTCCGAAGCATTGAGGTAGACGATGCCGGGTCGCCTTCCATCGCCCGACGCCGGCGCATATTCCGCCGCGGGACGGTCTGGGGCTGCGAAGGAATCGGTGAAGCGAAAGGTGAGCGATGATTTCGGCGTCGCGGCGAACATCGTCCCCAGATGGGCGTCAACGACATTCTTCACGCGATTGAATTCGGCCAGCATGGCGGCCGAATCCTTGAATTGAAAGCGCTGATCGCTGCGCAGGAAGTCGCGGAATTGCGCCAGGGATCCGGAGAATCCCGTTTCTGCCTTGACCCGATCCATCTCGGCTTCGATGCGTTTGAGCTCCGTCAAGCCCAGCCCATGGATCTGGATCGGCGAAAGATCCGATGTCGTCTCGCTCTTCACCAGATGGAGATACATCTCCTTGCCGCCCGGAATGGAGGCAAGGCCGATGCTTTCGCGCGCCTGCGGCAGATATTCGTTTTTCAGGAAATCCGCGAGACGCCGATAGGCAGGGATCAGCTGGCCCGCCACCGCTTCGCGATAGGCGCCGTCGACGCGCGCGCGGTCTTTTCCGGTGATCGAATCGGGGATGTTCTTGACCGGCGCCATGAATAGACTCGCCTCGGGATCGCCCGCGGCGAAATTCTCCGCCTGGGCGATCATGCGTTCGACGATGACGCGCGGCTGCGTCACGCCGCGACTCATCCCTTGGCGCATCGTACCGATTGCGTCATCCACCCAACGGGTAAAGCCGAGCATCCGCCTGATGCCCGAGTCGTAATCCTGCGCTTTGGCGAACGGATAATCGGCGCGCCAGCGCATCTCGCGCGCGAAGGTGACCTGCGTTCCATTGAACTGATTGAACGCGAGCAGGCGATAATTCTCCGCAATCACCGGGTTGAGCTCGCGCGCCTCGTCGTCCAAATCCCAGCGGAAGATCTCGAAGGTGAGTTTGTCTTGCGCTTTCAGCGCGGGGGCATCGATTTTCTCCAGGCGCGCGTGCATATCCTCGTTGATGCGGCGGCGGGCGGCCAGATAGACGCTGGTCGCGTTCTCGTCATAGCCGTCGAGATAGCGCGAATCGCCATGCTCTGCGGCGGTCCTGGGTCTCAGCTTCTGTTCCGCGTCGCTATAGTCGCGCAGAAGCTTGGTAAGGTCGTTGCCGGCATCGGCATGCGCAGCCCCCGCGGAGACGAAGACCGCCAAGCCGATCGCCAGCGCCGCTCTACACAGAGCCGTTTGAAATCGCCGCGTAAGAGCCGTCATCCCGTGGAACGCCTTGCCTTCCATACGCCGAGCTTGCGCCAGAATGACGGCTCGCGCCATGCGCCGCTCCCACATTCGCGTGATGGGGTCGTAGCTTCTCGGTTCCCCAAAGGCCAGACCTTCCGTCTCGGCATTCGGTCCGGTCCGAAGTAACCATTCGAGATCGTTTCGCAGCTCCGTTCGATCGTGCCGGTTCGCGCCCAATGGCTCGACTGGAGCCGCGCTCGCGCCGATGGCGTCCGTGTAACCTTTTCGGGCGATGTGATAGATGGCAAGCACGTGCCGTGCGATCCGGTGACTGAATGAAGCGGGATTCAAGCGCCTCACCTTCCGAACAAGCCTTTCGGGTCGCTCAGGCGTTCAACGAGGCTATCAGTTTTCATCAACGGGGGCGCCTGGATGAGGCGGAGAAGTTCTATCGGCAGGTCCTAAGACAGCAGCCCGATCATTTTGGCAGCCTCCACCTTTTGGGGGTCATCTGTGCGCAACGAGGCGATCACGCGGCAGCGCTCCGGCAAATCGACGCTGCGCTAAAAATCAATCGATACGATGCCGATGCCTTGAATAACCGCGGCATCGCGCTCAAGGAGCTCAAGCGCCTGGATGAAGCGCTCGCAAGCTACGACCAAGCGATCATGCTCAATCCGGGTCACGCCGATGCCTTCATAAACCGCGGAAATGCGCTTCTGGGACTGAAACGGCTGGACGAAGCGCTGCTGAGCTTCGACCGGGCGATCGCAATCAAGCCGGGCCATGCAGATGCCTTCAACAACCGCGGAAATGTGCTCATGGACCTGCAGCGGCTGGATGAAGCGCTCGCAAGCTACAATCGAGCCATCGCCCTCAAGCCAAACGATGCCGAATTCTTCAACAATCGCGGAAACACGCTGAAGGACCTCAACCGCCTGGACGAAGCCTTGGCAAGCTACGGCCAAGCCATTGCGCTTAACCCACGGCACGCCGACGCCTACAATAACCGTGGTGTCTTGCTCATGGAGCTGCGGCGGCTGGACGAAGCGCTCGCGAGCTACGACCGAGCCATCGCGCTTAGGCCCGATTATGCTGAGGCTTTCAATAATCGCGGCATGGCCAGACTTCTCGCCGGTCGTTATCGAGAGGGTTGGGCCGACCATGAATGGCGGTGGAAAGCCAAGACCTTTTCGGGCGAGCGCCCCAAGCTCGATGCTCCGGTTTGGCAGGGCGAGGATTTGGCTGGGTGCCGCATCTTGGTCTTCGGCGAGCAGGGCTTGGGAGATGTCATCCAATTCGTGCGATATCTGCCGCTTCTGGCCCAACGTGGAGCTAAGGTCACTTTGCTCGTGCGGGAAAATCTCATTCGCTTGCTGAGCCCGTTGAGCTCAAAAATCGAAATTGTCGGCTCGATCAAGAATTACGACTCTTTTGATTTCCAATGCGCCCTCATGAGTCTGCCGCGGCCATTCGGTACCGACCTCAAATCGATACCAAATCAGATCCCCTATCTTGAACCTGAAGAGGACCGTGTCGGGCGCTGGAAGCAATTTATCGGCGAGCACGGATTCAAAATCGGCATTGCCTGGCAAGCAAAGATCGGTTCCACGCCCGCGGTTCGAATGCACGGCCGGGGACGGTCGTTTCCTTTGGCCGAGCTCATCCCTTTTAGCCGTTTGCCGGGCGTTCGCTTGATCAGTCTGCAAAAACATCATGGTCTGGATCAATTGATGAACCTGCCCACCGGCGCGATCGTGGAAAGTTTGGGCGATGACTTCGACGGCGGACCGGACGCGTTCATCGATACCGCGGCAGCGATGAGCAGTCTCGACTTGATCATTACCCCGGACACGTCGATCGCCCATTTGGCGGGCGCATTGGGACGCCCAACCTGGGTCGCGCTCAGATACGTTCCCGATTGGCGCTGGCTGCTCGACCGGGACGACAGTCCCTGGTATCCGACGATACGCCTATTCCGGCAAGGTTCCGACGGCGATTGGAAATCCGCCATTTCGAGAATCGAGCAAGAATTGCGCTCGCTGGTTCGGCTGCGGTCCCATTAGCGTGAGAGGGGTTCGGGGAGGGGGCAACCTAAATCCCAAGCCTCACCCGCAAGCTATCGGGCGTTTCGCCCGCCTCCCGCAATCCGGCCAGAGTCGCCCCTCGATCCCGCTTCGAAAACTTCCGCCCGTGCTCGTCGAGCACCAGGGGATGATGCGCATAGTCGGGCACCGAAAGATCCAACAGCGCCTGCAGCAGGCGCTGGATAGCGGTGGCGGGAAACAGATCGTGCCCGCGCGTGACCAGGCTTACCCCCTGCAGCGCATCGTCCACCACCACGGCCAGGTGATAGCTGGTCGGCAGCCCCTTGCGCGCGAGCACGATGTCGCCGGAGAGTTCGGGCCGTGCGGTCTGAGTTCCAGTCTCGCCATTGGGCCCGTGCCCGTGTTCGACGAACTGCAAAATGCCGGAGTGACGCGCCCGCGCCTTCGCCACGTCCAGGCGCAGGGCGTAGGCCTCGCCTTCGGCCATGCGGCGCGCCCGCAACCCTTCTGACAGCGTGCGACATGTCCCGGGATATGCGTCTTCCCCGGCGCTATCCGCTGCGGAGGGTGCGATTGCGGCGCGCGCGATCTCCGCCGCGATCTCTTTTCGCGTGCAAAAACACGGATAGACCAAGCCCGCCGCTTCCAATTTCACCAGCGCCGCCGCGTAATCGGCGAAATGCTCGGATTGCCGGCGCACCGGCTCTTCCCAGACGATTCCCAACCAGACCAGATCTTCAAGGATTGCACGCTCGAATTCGGGGCGGCAGCGCGTCGTATCGATGTCTTCGATCCGCAGCAGAAAGCGCCCGCCGCCCGCCCGCGCCGCGTCATAGGCACGGAGCGCGGCAGAGGCGTGGCCGAGGTGGAGAAATCCGGTTGGACTTGGCGCGAAGCGGGTGACAATCATGGACTCGAAAACCTATACCGAAAGACCTCGGCATGAGCAGGCTCGACGGACCGCGTCTGATGCCCCAATCCGGCCCGGCCACGCATCTGGTCGTGCTCTGCCACGGCTATGGCTCGGACGGCAACGACCTCATCGGTCTTGCGCCCCATTGGCAGAAGGCGCTTCCCCACACGGGTTTCGTCTCGCCCAACGCCCCCGAACGCGTTCCCGGCGCCGGCTACCAATGGTTTCCGCTCTCGCGCCTCGATCCGCAGGAAACCCAGCGTGGCGCCGAGGCTGCGGCGCCGAAGCTCAATGCGTTCCTGGACGCAGAACTTGCCCGTCTCGAACTCACCGGCGACAGGCTCGCGCTGGTCGGCTTCAGCCAGGGCACCATGATGTCGCTCTATGTGGGCTTGCGCCGAAAGCCCGCACCTGCCGCCATTGTCGGCTTCTCCGGCATGCTCACCGGCGCCGAAACCCTGCCCCATTTGGACGCGCCCCCGCCGGTGTTGCTGGTACACGGCGATGCCGATCAGGTAATCCCCCCCTCGGCGCTCTTCATGTCGGCGACGGCGCTTGGCGCGGCCGGGGTGCCGGTGCAATGGCATTTGAGCAAGGGGTTGGGCCACGGCATTGATCCCTTCGGCCTTGGACTCGCTCAGAAATTTCTCGTCGACGCCTTCTCCGGCCGCGCCCCGCGCACAGGCCCCGTCACGACGTCTTTCACCCGTTAGCGCGGCTGGCGAGTTCCGCGCCTTATGCGCCCAGCTTGTTGAACGACATCTTCCGGTAACTCTTAAGAATGAAGGCAAATGCGCCCGGCCGCTCGCCGAACACGCGCTCGCATCATGCTGGGCAAGTCCTGAGAGCGCTAACGGCGGCTCATAATGTCCCGTTAAGGCCGCCAAGTCCCTAATCCCAGTTCCTTGCCAAGGAATGATGGGATGACGACAATCGGACGGCATATCGGTGGGCTATGCGCAGCCGCCGGATTATTCCTGCTCGCCGGCACGATCACCGCTGTGAGCGCGCCCGAATTGACCGGTCGCGTCGTTGCGGTCGCGGACGGTGATACGTTCACGCTGCTGACGGACAACAAAGAACAGATACGCGTTCGCCTCACCGAAATTGACGCGCCCGAGAGTGATCAACCCTGGGGCCAGCGTGCGAAAGAGGCGCTGTCCTCCCTGGTTCTCTCGCAGGCGGTGCGGGTCGTCACTGCGGGCCGGGATCAATATGGGCGCACGCTCGGTCGCGTCTATGTGGCGGGCCAAGACGTGAATGCCGAAATGCTGCGCACCGGCTCTGCCTGGGCCTATGGTCAATATCTGACGGACACGTCGCTGCTCGGAGTTCAAAAACAAGCACAGGTCGCGCACCGGGGGCTCTGGTCCTTGTCGATGCAGGATAGGGTGCCGCCTTGGGACTGGCGCCATGATGGTCCGCGGAAAGGGGTGACCTATACCGTTGACCTTCCGCGGTCCGCCCATCCATCACGGGACCCGCCCGACTATTCTGTCGCTCCGTCGCAGCTCGCGGACCGACAATGCAATGGGAAACGCTTCTGTCGTCAGATGACATCCTGCGCCGAGGCCCTCTTCTATTTTAAGGTTTGTCAAGTACATAGCCTGGACGGCGACAACGACGGAATTCCGTGCGAAATCATGTGCCGGTGACGCGGATCCTCGACTTTTTGGCCGGCCCCCCACCTCCCGAGCTTCACCTGGACAGCGTTCTCGCAACTTGTGATCGCACAAAATACGACTCCATCTTGATCCCGGGAAAGCTTCGAGAACATAGTAAAACCAGGGCAAGGGGGCACGACAGCCATGCACGCGGCTGAGCATCTTCAAATGCAAACGAATCCGTTCACTGCCAACGCCAGCGGGGCGCGCTTGGGCCGTCCTTTGCAGGCGGCTCTCGGCGAGGTCATCCGGCAAATCGGGCTTGAAGCTCCTGTCATTGTCGTGTGCGGCAATGCCGGTGCCGGGAAAACCTTGCTGGTGAATATGATTGCGCGCTCTTGCACCGATATGGGCCTTTGCGCTCGCCAGATCGATCGCGGCGATCTGATGCATGCGGCGTTCGACCAATGCGCCGACGTTCTGCTGATCGACGAAGCGGATTCGATCACGGAATCGACTCTGCACACGCTGATATCGGCAGGCGCTAACACATCGACGACCACGATGGTCTTTCTATGCCTGCCTTCAAATGCTCGGCGCTTCACGTCAACAGGAGGGCGCGCCGTTATCATCGAACTGGCTCCTTTGATGCACGCGGATGCACGAAATTATCTCCTGGAACGGGCCACCAGCGCCGGCCGGCCGGATCTTTTCGACGCCGATGCCCTGGACCTGTTGATTGACGGAGCGCGGGGCTCACCGCGCGTGCTGCGGTCTATCGCCAGTCTTTCCTTCTTCGCTGCCGCCGTTGAGGGTTCAGCGCGGATTGCCCGCAAGCATGTCGCCGATGCGCTCGCTTCGCAGATTCATTGCGAGACCCCGAAATCCGATCAGACTCCAATCCCGTCCGCCCCGCGCGCCGAAATCCCAATCCATGCGCCGGTGATGGCTGCGCCGATCAAGGCCCCGCCCACCCCTCGCGTGGACATCCCACTCCTTGCGCCCGTGATGGCTGCGCCGATTAAGGCCCCGCCCACCCCGCGCGCCGAAATTCCGATCCTTGCGCCGATGATGGCTGCGCCGATCAAGGTGCCGACTCCTGCACCGGCTCCAGTACTGCCTCCAGCACCCGCTTTGGAGGAGCCTGCTTCGGAGCCGGAACTGGAATCTTTCCTATCGGTTGCCGCCGAAACGAGAAAGAAATTTCGCGGCACCCGTTCGCAATCCGCCGCCTGGATACCGCGGCTGGTCGGGATCGGCGCTGCGCTTGTTGCCTCTGTCGCAATTGCGGAGGGCCTGCCTTCGCGGCTATTCAACAGCATTCCCAACGGCGCAAACGCGTTGAACAGCCCTCCCGCCGGGACGCAAGCAGTCCCTCGACTCGGATTCGCCTCCTTCGTTCCAAGACCGCCCGCCGCGCCGCCAGCGAGCGTGCCCAACAAAGCGGAGACCGCAAAGCAAACCGCCGATATTGCCAAGGCGCTTAAGGATGCAGCCACCAAGGAGACAAAGTCCGTTGCCAGCGCCGTTCCAGCCCGCAGGCCGCCGGTCGAACAGCCTCAAGCCGCCAAGAAACCGCCTGTGAAGGACACGGGTGGCGCATCAGAGCAAACCAAGGCTGCCATGGAAGTAGCGGCCCGCGAGAGGAACCGCTTGGCGGCAAAGGAAGCAGCGGATCGCGCGGCGGCTTTGGCGGCTTCGAAGGTGGTGACGGCCCCTCCAGCACCCGTGCAGGAATTGGCCGCACCCGCTCCCGCCCCAAAGGAGGTCACCGCCTCAATAGAACCACCCAAACAAGTGGAAGCCGTAGTGCCATCCCCTCAGCTTCCCGCCGCTCAGGCGCCTGCCCCGCAGATCATGGCAGTATTGCCTCCAGCGGATAAGCAGAAGGAAGCGGAAGAGCGCGCGAAGGCTGAGGAATTGGCGCTCGCGCGGGGGCGGGAAGCAGTGCTCGCAAAAGTCGCGGCGGACCGCGCCCTGGTGGCGAAAGAAGCCGAGGAGCGGGCGTGGGCTGCGCAGCAAGCCGCCAACCGTGAAGCTAGGCGCGCGCTTGCCAACAGCTTGCGGGGCCTTAGGTATTAAGGAGCCCCTGATCCGCACCCGCCGCGCCTAGGCCCAAATGGGCGAATCGCTCTGCCTCGTCACCAGCGCTGTGGCGCCGCAGATGGAGCACGTACCGCGATATTTGCTGATGTCCGGATGCGCTCCATTTCCGAGGGCGCTGGTCACCCGGTGCACCACTTTGCGATCTTCGCCGTCCAGTTTTGCCGCGATGCAATCGCAGCACAGGAATGCCCCTCCATTTTGACGGAGCACTTCTTCAACTCTTCGCTGGATCCCGGGCATGGCGTTTCCTGACGTGTTTTCGCTGGGCAGCGTAGGGAAAGTCTTTCTCCTCGCCGCCAGGGGGCCTCGGATCGCGTCGATATGCGAGCAAACGCGGTCCGAACTCCCATGGAGTCGACAGGTAACGCCCTCTCATGTGTGCGGTTCCGTACATATTGCCCGCGCCAATGGTGCTCCCCCCTCGAGTGAGGGCGCCCGGTCCTATTTCTTAACCGCACGTCAAGCACGTCCCGTGATGTTGGTGTGCGGGCAGGACGGTTTTCGGGTTTTTTTAGGGAGCGTCGCCCCAAGTTCCTTCCCGTCTGATCATCGGGGGGGGCCATGCCCAAGACATTTTCGGCGCTGTGCGCCTTCGCCGCATTTTTCGCGGCGGTCGGCGCACCGGACGCACAGGCCTCGCCGGCGAGTGAAGCCTTCATCCAGCAGAATCTTGAGAAGGCCAATGTGATACTGACCGCCACGTCCTTATCCGATGCCGAGCGGCACGAGCAGATTCGCGCGCTCCTGCTCGGGCTTGCCGCCAGCCGCCGCATTGCGCTGTTCACCTTGGGTCCCTACGCCACCGGCGCCGCGCCCGCGGACCTCGACGCCTTTGTCGGCGCGTTCACGAATTACAGCATGGCCGTCTACGAAAATGCGCTTGACCACTACAAAGGCCAGACGCTGAAAGTCACCGGCTCGTCCGACCGCGCTGCCGACGATTCCCTGGTACAGACCGAGTTCGTCAATCCGGAGCCCACGAACACGGCGCCCATCCGGCTGGGCTTCCGCGTGCGCCGCGCCGAGAATGGCGCACCCACCATCACCGATATCCAGGTCGAGGGAGTCTCGTTCGCCAGCGCCCAACGCGCCGACTTCACCGCCTATCTGCAGCAGCACAATGGAAGCATTCCGGAACTGGCGAGGAATCTCAGCGCGGTGTCGGAGAAACTTGCGCGAAAGAGCGAAACGCTCTCGGAGGGAAATTGATGCCGCAGCTTTGCACGGGTTCCGCGCGCTTCTGACCAGACCGCTTCCGCTCAAACCGGCGCAAACAGAAAAGCCCTGCTGCGCAGCAGGGCTTTTCTGCATTGGGTACTTGGGGTGCGCTCTGACGCGCAGCCCATGATGTCACTTCGGCATAGGGATCATTGTGACAAATTTGTACCAAAAACTTTAGACGGGATGCGCGAGATCGGAGAACGCAGCGATCGCGCTCGCATAGAGGCTCCGTTTGAACGGCACGGCGAGAGGGAGCAAATCGCCGATCTCGAGCCATTTCCATTCGGAGAATTCCGGGTGCAGCGTTGCCGGATTGATTTCGCTATCAGCGCCGAGAAATCGCAGCGCAAACCATTTCACCCGCTGGCCGCGATAGCGTCCTTGCCAAACGACGCCGATGAGATTTTCCGGCAGATCATAGGTCAGCCATTGGGGATGCTCGCGCAGGAACGCAACGTTTGAGGTGCCGATCTCTTCCTTGAGTTCTCGCAAAGCAGCGTGCCGAGGATCTTCACCCCGATCGATTCCGCCCTGGGGCAACTGCCAGGCTTCCTGCGTCTGATCGATTCTCTTGCCGACAAACACGCGTCCATCGCGGTTGAACACCATCATGCCGGCGCAAGGGCGATAGGGAAGATCGTGAAGCTGCTGGCTCATGGGGAAGCGGTGGGAAATGTGGCGGTGCTCGGCGAGGAATCCTCTGGCGGAGGCGCGGGCAACACAAAATGAGCCACCCACAGTGCAACGATGAAGGCAGCCAGGGTCAAGCCGATATAATCATACAGATCGGGACGCGCCATACGCGCAATATCGCATGGTCGCGATAAGGGGCAAAGCGACAGGTGAAGACCTGCCGAATCGCGCGGGATTATCGCTTTGTCGTGGCGGCCGTCTTCTGGGTCGTAGGGGGCATCACCACGTCGCCGGGTGGTGCGGCCAGGGCGGAGACGGGTACCAGGTGGAAGCCTCGCGCGTCGGCGCTCATGGCCCATTCACCGAATCGCGCGATGGTCACTGGATAAGCCGAAGCCACGCCGATGGCATAGCCGTCCTGCCGCGCGGCTGTTTCAAGTTCAGCCAGTTTCGCGTCGATGGCCGCTTGGGTCTGGACGTTATCGATCGTCATGGTGCCGGTCGCAATCGGGGCTTTCACGTGACGGGCGGCAGTGATCGCAACCGAGCTTGAACTTGCACCATTGTCGAAAAACAAGAGGCCGCGCTTTGTCACCGCCGCGAGAATCGGTTCGATGGCGTGCTCCTCGCCCATGAAGCGCCCACCCAAAAGATTCATGACGCCGACATAACCCGTGGCGCGGGAAAGGGCCCAATCCATACGCTTGACGTTCTCCTCGCTGCTGGCGCCGGCCAGAAGCGCATGCGGACCCGGATCGCTGTCGGGAAAATCGAAAGGCTCCATCGGAACCTCGAGCAAGACCTCGTGGCCTGCGCCGCGCGCTTTGTCGACGTCGCCCTGCAGGTCGGCTGCGAAAGGCACGAAGGCAAAATCGATTTCAGGCGAAAGCTGCGTCAGCGCCAAGGAGGTGTTGCTGGACCCGACGCCGAGGCCGCGAATGACAAGCGCGATCCGCGGGCGTTTGTCATTGGCCTCGAAGGCGCGTGCGTAAGCGGCGAGCGGCGTCCGGCCATTTTGTGCCACGCGGGGAAGGGGGCCGGTGGCGGAATCTTCGATCAACGTCGGATCGGCGATGAGACTGCCGCCGCTCTCGCGCGTGTCGCGGAACGATTTCGCGGCAAGCACTCCACCGGGATCAGGTCCGCCGCGGAACGGTGTGAGTTGCAAGACGATGACCGGATTGCCCGCTTCGGCAGAACCGAACAGATTGAGGGCGGTCGCGCCCGTGGCCAAAGCGATCAGAAACGCGGCGAAGGCGATGACCAGCGGCCGCGCTCCCTTGCGCGGCGCGGGCGAGCCCGTGGGTGACTCGTCCCCAGGCGCGGCGAGGGAAGGCACCGGACTCTCTGGCGAAGGCTCCGAAACGTTTTCCGCAGACATAGCCCTAATGAGGACCGGGCGTAGTTAGCTTTCCGTTAATTTGCGGGGATTATCGGCACAAAGAAGAAGGGCCGGTGGTCGCCCACCGGCCCTTCTTTACGAGCGATACAATCCGTTCAGTGCGCTTGTGTCGGCGCGGGAGCCGGAGCCGCCGCCTGTTTCTGAGCCGGCGCGGAAGCCACGACCTTTCCGTCCAACCGGTCCAGTGCGTAAGCGAGTTGGAAGTCGTCGACCTTTTTGCCTTCTTCGGGCCTGATGGTCGGCATCTTGGTGTTGCGTTGCGCGCCTTCCGCATCGAGGTGGCCGGCGAGCGAAGCCTCGCTGCGCGAGGAGAACTGATCGGCTTCCGCCTGATCCTTCTCGCTCAAATTGGACACCGCGATGTCGGGCGTGATGCCGGTGGCCTGAATGGAACGGCCGGACGGTGTGTAATAGCGCGCCGTGGTCAGACGCAGCGCACCGCCATGCTGTCCGCCGAGGGGAATGATGGTCTGCACCGAACCCTTGCCGAACGAGGTAACGCCGACGATGGTTGCGCGCTTATGGTCCTGCAGTGCGCCGGCGACGATCTCGGACGCCGAGGCCGTGCCTTCGTTGACCAGCACCACGATGGGCTTGCCGTCCGCAAGATCGCCGCCACGCGCGTTGTAACGCTGCGTGTCCTCGGCTTTGCGTCCACGCGTCGAAACCACTTCGCCGCCGGTGAGGAAATCATCGGACACGGCAATCGCCTGATCCAGAAGTCCGCCCGGATCGTTGCGCAGATCCAGAACATACCCGCGAAGCCCGCCGCCCAGCTGTTTCTTCAATTCGCCGATGGCTTTCTTCAAGCCGGCATCGGTCTTTTCGCTGAACGAGGTGATGCGGATATACGCGATGTCGCCCTTCTTCTCGTACTTCACGCTCTCCACGCGGATGACGGCGCGGGTCAGCGTCAATTCGAGCGGCTTCTTCTCGCCCTGGCGCAGGATGGTCAGCGTGACCTTGGAATTCTCCGGTCCGCGCATCCGTTCCACTGCTTCATTCAACGGCATTCCTTGGATGCTTGTACCGTCGATGGCGGAGATGAAATCGCCTGTCTTCACGCCTGCGCGCGCGGCCGGTGTGTCATCGATGGGCGTGACGACCTTGACGAGGCCATCTTCTTGCGTGACCTCAAGGCCGAGGCCGCCGAATTCGCCGCGGGTCTGCACCTGCATGTCGGCGAATTCTTTCGGGTCCATATAGCTCGAATGCGGATCGAGGGAACTCACCATGCCGTTGATGGCGGAATTGATCAGCTCCGAATCGTCGACTTCGCGCACGTAATTGGCGCGCACGCGTTCGAACGCATCACCGAACAGATCGAGTTCGCGATAGGCGGACAAGACATTCGTCGCTCCCTGCGCAGCAGGGAACAACGCCAAAGCGCCAGCAAATCCAACCGCCACGCCGACTCCGGCGAACGCGAACTTTCTCATGTGCCTTTTGCCTTTCTAATTTCAGCGCTCATCCACGGCGCCGGATCCACTGCTTGGCCATTGCGCCTCAGCTCGAGATATAGCCGTGCCGCCCTGCCCTCGGGAAGAACCCCTACGGGTTCCCCGGCCAGGACGAGGTCGCCGATATGTACATCGATGCGCCCGAGCCCGGCCAATGTTAGATGGTAACCGCCAGCTATTTCCAATATCAAGACTTGTCCGAATTTTTGGTAACTGCCGGCAAACACAACTTCGCTATCCGCCGGTGCGACAGCTTCAGCCTTTCCGGAGGTCTCGAACCACAGCCCCAGCGGCCCGTTAATCCCTGGCGTCCTGCCCGGTCCTGCCGGGTCCCCCGGGGTCACCTTTCCGATCACGGGCAGGCGCAGCGAACCGAGCGTCAGGGGGGCGGATTTGGCGGCTTTCGAGGTAACAATGGTCATCCCTTCGGCCGTGTTCCCATTGCCCCGCAAATTGGCGATGCGGTCGATCAAGGCTTTGAGGTCGGTCGCCTCGCGGCCGATTTCCTCGGTGACGTCATGAAGCTCGGACAGCTTTGCTTCGGTCTTTAACTGATCGGCGCTTTTCTGCTCCAGCAAGCGATCGAGCGAGGTCCGGGCGGTCCTTAAGGCTTCCGCCTGGGTCCGTGCCTGGGCGGCTTTCGTGACCACGGCCGACTTGTTATCCGAGAGCGTTTTCAGTTGCTTAGCAAGATAAGTCGCCTCCTGATAGACCGGCGGCAGCATCGCCCCCATCTGGAGCGTGCCCCGGACCGCGGCCAGCGAATCGTCCGGCCGGAGCGCCAGCGCCGGCGGCTGGTCGGTCTGCAGCCGCTGCAGGACGGCCAAGAGGTGTGCCACTCGGTCGCGGTCGCGATTCAGATCCGCCTCGATGGTTTTGATGGACTGGTTAAGGCGTGCGACATCGGCTTGTGTCCCCGCATAGGCCGCTTCCAGTTCCTGGACCTTGGCCGCGTTGGCGATCAGACGGTCCTGGAGCGCTTTGGCCTCTGCGGCAAGGCGGTCGCGTTCGGCTCGCGTCTTTTCTTCGTTGTTGCGTTGGTCGGTGAGCGCCTGCTGCGCCTGCTGGTAGCGTTCGGCGAGCGTGCGTCCAGCCACACCCGACGGCGGTATCGAGGCGGCGAATGCGGAAGAACACAGCAGCGCGGCCACGGCAAGCAGATGCGCTTGGCGCATTCTCACCCTGACCTCCCCGGTTGCCGTGTCCGCGAATCCGATTGTATCAGCGATTCGCCGGTCATTTGCGCCGGTTTTTCCAGGCCGACCAGATCGAGCAGAGTGGGTGCGACATCGGCGAGCCGGCCATGGCGCAGGCGGATGGGCGATTTCGCATTCACCACGATGATAGGAACATCGAGCAGCGTGTGGGCCGTGTGCGGCGCGCCGGTGACAGGGTCTTTCATTTGTTCGACATTGCCGTGATCGGCGGTGATGATCAGCACGCCGCCCGCTTTTTCGACCGCTTGGCGCAAGCGTCCCAAACATCCGTCCACCGTCTCGACCGCGCTCACGGCCGCTTTCATGATGCCCGTATGTCCGACCATATCGGGGTTGGCGTAATTGACGATGATCAGATCGTATGTGCCCGAACCGATGGCTTCGACCAATTTGTCGGTCACCTCCGAAGCGGACATTTCCGGTTTGAGATCATAGGTCGCGACCTTCGGACTTGGCACCATGATGCGGTCTTCGCCGGGATATTGCGTCTCGCGCCCGCCATTCATGAAAAATGTCACATGCGGATATTTTTCCGTTTCGGCGATGCGGAGCTGCTTCAAGCCGTGTTCGGCAAACAGCTCGCCCAATGTCTCGGTGACGTCCTGCGGTGGAAACAACGCCGTCATGAATTTCGCGAGAGGCTCGGAATATTGCGTCATGCCGGCGGCCGCGGAGAAATGTGGCACACGCGAGCGTACAAAGCCGTCGAAGCCGGGGTCGAGCAGGCCCGCGGAAAGCTCGCGCGCCCGGTCGGGGCGGAAATTGGCGAAGAGCAGTGCATCGCCGTCCTTGACGCCCGCATAGCCGCCGATGGCGGATGGAATGACGAATTCGTCGTTGACGCCCTTGGTGTAGGACTCTTCGATCGCCGGTCCCGCATTGGGAAAATGCGGACCTTTCGCCTCGACAATAGTGTCATAGGCTTTGGCCACGCGGTCCCAGCGTTTGTCGCGGTCCATCGCATAATAGCGCCCGCTCACGGTGGCGATGCGGACCTTCGCAAGATGGGCGATGCTGTGCTCGAAAGCCGCGACATGATCCCGCGCGCTTTGCGGCGGCGTATCGCGTCCATCGAGAAATGCGTGCACGAATACGGTGAGACCTGCTTGCGCGAAAATGCGGCTCAGCGCCGTCATATGGGCCTGATGGGAATGCACGCCGCCCGGCGACATCAGGCCCATTAGATGCACGGTGCCGGTTGCCTTTCTTGCCGCCGCCATGAGCGCCCGCAAGGTGGGACGCTGGGCCAGCGAACCGTCCTTTACCGCATCGTCGATGCGCGGCAGATCCTGCAGGACGAGGCGGCCGGCGCCGATATTGGTATGGCCGACTTCGGAATTTCCCATCTGCCCATCGGGCAGGCCGACCGCCCGGCCCGACGTGGCGAGCAACGCGTGGGGGGAATCGGCAAGCATCCGATCGTAATTGGGGTGCTTTGCCGCCGAGATCGCGTTGTCGGGAGCATCGGCCCGCTCGCCCCAACCATCCAGGATGCAGAGCACCGCCGGACGCGGGCGCCCGCCAGTGGGCTGGGAACGGGTGGAGGCACTCATGAGCGAGGCCAGTCTAATCTTTGAATCATCAATCTTTGAATCATTGGCCAAAATAGGAAGCGGTCCGGGTCCTGTCCATTGGATGGGGTGGGGGATGTAACCGCTCGAACTTGGGCTGGGCTGAAGCGCAACTTGCGCCGAAAACTCTTCGGATTTGCAAACGGCGTGGTGAGAAAGCGTGAAAAGCGCGGCTCAACCCATGCGCTTCTTGCCGGGAATGCGGAAACCAAAGGGCAAATCTTGCCGGACGGCCCGCTCCCTTCAAACGGCCTCCCTATAACACATTGTGATTACTGGGAATTTTCTCTCTCGGCCGCGGCACGGAACTGGCAAGGGCGCAAGCGCGAAATCCGCGGACCCGCCATGACCTCATCTTTGATCAAATTTCTCCGGTTCATTCCCGCGCTCGCCATGGTGATGGCTCCCCTGCCGGCCGCGTCGTTCTCCCGCATCAAGGATTTGGCGGACGTCGAAGGCATCCGCGACAACATGCTGATCGGCTATGGGCTCGTGGTCGGGCTCAATCAAACCGGCGATTCACTCAAAAACGCGCCGTTCACGCAGCAGGCGCTGCAGACCATGCTCGAGCGGCTGGGCGTCAACACCCGCGGCGCGCCGATCAACACCAAGAACGTCGCCGCGGTCATGGTGACCGCCAGTCTCCCGCCCTTCGCGGCGCAAGGCACCCACATGGACGTGATCGTCTCGGCCATGGGGGACGCCAAGAATCTCATGGGAGGCGCGCTCCTCGCGACACCCCTTCTTGCGGCGGACGGCGAGGTCTATGGCCTCGCTCAGGGGCCGGTCGCGCTAGGCGGCTTCTCCGCCCAAGGCGCGGCGGCCAGCGTCACGCGCGGTGTGCCCACGTCGGGCCGGATCTCGAACGGGGCCATTGTCGAGCGCGAGGTCGGCTTCACCCTCGCCAATGCACAAAGCTTGCGCCTCTCCTTGCGCAATCCCGATTTCACCACGGCGCAGCGGATGGCTCAGGCGATCAACCGCTATCTCGGCGTGCCGGCTGCTTCGGCAACCAATCCGTCCACCGTCAATTTGTTGCGGCCCGCGAGTTACACCGACATCGTGGCCCTTATGACCGATGTCGAACAGCTGCGGGTCGAACCGGACTCGCCGGCAAAAGTTGTGATCGACGAGCAGACCGGCGTCATCGTCATGGGTTCCAATGTGCGCATCTCCACCGTGGCGATCGCGCAGGGCAACCTCACCATCCGCGTCACCGAAACGCCGCAAGTGAGCCAGCCGCAGCCCTTCTCGCAGCAAGGTCAGACGCAGGTTGTGCCGCGCACCAACATCCAAGTGGACGAGGAAAACGGCAAAAAGCTGATATTGCTCAACGAGGGCGTCGATCTGCAGGAACTGATCAATGGGTTGAACGCGCTCGGTGTCGGTCCTCGCGATATGATCTCGATCCTGCAGGCCATCAAGGCAGCGGGCGCGCTGCAAGCCGAGATACAGGTGGTCGGATGACCGCGGACGATCTGCAGCTCTCTGCCGTGCTCTCCGCCACGAAACCGCAGGGGATGTTGGGGCCGGCGAAGAACGCCAGCCAAGTGGCGAAAGCGGCGGAGGATTTCGAAGCCGTCTTCATCAATGAATTCATGGGCGCCATGTTCGAAGGCATCAAGACCGACGGGCCGTTCGGTGGCGGCCCCGGCGAATCGATCTTCCGCTCGATGATGATCGATCAATATTCCAAGGCCGTTGCCAAGCAGGGAGGTTTCGGCTTGGCCGCTGCGGTGAAAAAAGAATTGCTTCATGCTCAGGAGAATGCACGATGAGCACGCCTCCTATCAAAAATACCGATAATACCGCCAAGGAACGGCAGAGACTTCGTCTCGAACAATTGCTGACGGTGAGCCGGCGGCTCAGCGCCGCGATCGCTGCCGATATCGAAGCGCTCGAGCGCGGCGCGTTCGGCGAGCTCAAGACGACGGATCCGGAAATCGAAAGGCTATGCGCCTTTTACGGGCGCGAAGTGAAAGCTCTGAAAGCCGATGGCGGCATCAGGCAGGCGCCGGCGCAATTGGTGACGGCGCTCAAGGAATCGGGTGCGCAACTGAACGGCCTGCTGAAAATCCATGAGCGGCTGGTCGCCGCCATGCGGCACGCGGCCGAGGACCTGGTGCAAGCTGTCGCGGAAGGTGTCCAAAAGACTCGCGCTGGCGAGCGTCCTTATACGGCCAATCCGGCCCCGAAGCGGGCGTCCGCCGCCGGCGCCATTGTCTACAACAAAGTCATCTAGGACGGTGCGCGCGGAATCCTCGTAGCGGAGCGTCTGTTCGCCGCTAAAACCTCATCAAGTGCGCTAGAACAACCCGGTTATGCCGAATGTGCCATTCGGGTTGTTCGTGTTGTTCGTGCCGGTCAAGTCGATCGGCGTCGGCGTGAGCGTGTTCAAGAAGGCGAGCGCGGTCTGATAGCCGGCAAGCTGTGAACTCAGATAGTCCGGACCGGGCCCGAATGTCGCCGTCGCACTCGCCGATGCGGGCGTGTTCAGCTTCCCATAGGCCTGTTTGATCAGCGCCATGGCGCCCTGCAGAGCGACATCGGCATGCGCCGCCGTCTGTTTGCTCAAGAGATCGAGTCCACCATCGATTCCCAGACCGATGGTTTGCGCGGTCACCGTAGGGTTGGCAGCGGCGGCCGCCTTGGCGGCGTTGACCGCGGCGTTGTCGACGACTTTGGTCTTGTCCACGGGCGCATCGGCCTTGTCGTTGGTCAGCAAATGGGGCGCCAGTCCCAGTCCCGCAAGCGCGTCGAAATCTTTCGGTCCGGCGATGAGCTGAACTCTCACCCCCTGGTTCACGGCAATTTTCAGTGCCTGCCCGCCTTTGACGGGAAGCGCGGTCGCCTTGCCGTCGAACAGCAAGGCGCCATTGATCTTGACCGCGAGCGAACGAATCGTCTCGCCCTTGCTGAGGGTGATCTTGACGCTGCGTGTGTTGGACGTGCCTTGAATGTTGAGGGTGAAATAATCGCCCGCGCGCGCCGTCGTCTGCGAAGAGATGGCGTTGGACTGGTTGATGTCGATCGTGCCACGCGGGATCTTCAGCGCGTCGAGCACGCTGGCCCCCGAATTGTCGGCGGCGATGGCGATGCCGCGCGATTCGCCGTCACGGCCGCCATATTGGCGCGCCCAATCGAGCGTGCCGTTGGCGGCGAGCTCAGCCACGAAAAGATTATGTGCGTTGATCACGTTGCGGGTCTGGCCGGCGAAGGTGCCGGTGGTCGTGCCGGTCAGATAGATCTTCCCGCCTGCGACTGCGACCCCGCCGCCCTGTTCGGCTGATCCGGCCCCGACATAGGAGATGAAATCGGGCGTGGCGCTCGCGCCATTGTCGGTGGCGGCGAAGACAAATCCATCGGTTCCGCCCGAGTTCGCATTGGCGGTGCTCGCCGCGCCGCCCGCATTGAGCGCCGCATTTGCGGTGGTGCCCGAGACATAAACCTTTCCGCTATCAATGGTCAGGCCGCCAATGGACCCGCCTTGCAGATCGCCAAGATCAACCTGCCACATCGCGGCGCTGGTGGCGTTGGACGAATCATATTTGGTGAGGATGGCATGGCCGTTTTGCTCGCTGGCAACGATCAGATTGCCGTCGCTCGCGACAGCAGTCTGTTTCGCCGCGTCGGTGCCCGTGCTGCCGAACTGCCGATTGTAGACCAGCGTGCCTTTGCTATCGAGCTTGGTGATGTAGGCATCGGCGCCGCCGGCGCTGGTCTGCCCCGCGGCAAGCGCGCCGGAGACCTGGCCGCCGACATAGACATTGCCCGACGAATCGACGCTGACGGAGTTTGCCCAATCATTGTTTACCGGCGCGACCTGACGCAGCCAGGTCTGATTGCCGGAGCTGTCATATTTGGCGACGAAAGAATCCGTGGCGCCTCCGGTGGCGGTTGGCGCGAGTTTGCCGTTGACCGAGCCCGCGACGACGACGCCACCCGACAAGGGATCGACGGCGAGCCCGTAAGCACTTGCCGTATCCGCCGCGCCCAAGAGCTTCGTCCATTGCTTATTGCCGGCGGAATCATATTTCGTCAGATAGACGTCCTGGCTTCCTTGACTGATTTCGCTGCCGAAATTCCCCGTCGAATTGCCGATGACATAGACATTGCCATTCGCATCGACGGCGGTCGCTTTCGCAGCCGCGGTGCCGGTATCCGGTGTCGTGCTGGCCGAGAAAGCGCTGGAAGGCGTGCTGGAAAGCCCAACAAGCTTGATCAGTTTCCCTTGGCTGTCCGTGGAATTTCCGTCAGATCCCGCCACATAGATAGCCGGCTGCGCTTGGGCCGAGGACAGCGTGAGGACTTCGCCCGGCCGGTTGACGATCTGTTCGCCCCAGGTGGCGGTGCGCTTGGCGATATCGCCGCCCGTCTGGACACGTGTAAAGCGCGTCGCGAAGCCTGCCCCGGAGAGCTCCTGATTCACATAGGCGTTGATGTTGTCGAGCGTGAGCGGGCCCGTGACATTGGAAAGGTCGATGACGACGTCGGTGGCAACCCCCGCTTTGAGCACGGAGATCGTGAAGCTATCGGCGGTGGAGAGCCCCGGTACCGACGTGAAGACCTGCGCATCGCCCATGACCGCGCCGCCTGTGTAATTGGACTGCGGATAGGGGATGCTCACAGCGCTCTGTTCGGTCGAGGTCTTCTGCCCCGGCATCACGGTGAGGTTGCCGAACGACGCGTTCTTCACGAAGGAGAGGACTTGCGTAAGGCCGTTCTGGAAATTTTGATTGAGGCCGACTCGCTGTCCGTCGACCGTACCGTCGCGGTTGGCCATTTTGGCGATGTAGTCCAGCCGGTCCAGCGCTTGGTAGAGGCCGAACAATTTGTGGTTGTCGGCGGCGAGTACCGCATTGCCTGCGGCGGACGAATTGTTCGACAGCTGGCTGTTCAGCAGCGCTTCGAGTTGCGATTGCGCATTCGCCGTGCCGGCCGTATTCGCCCGCGCAAGGAGCGAGCGGTCTGCGGGATCGAAATAGGGAGTGGCGCTGCGCACGGCGACGTCTTGGGTCTGCTGCGGCGGTTTGGGTATCCGTATATCCCAAGGCGTCAACGGTGCATTGGCTTGCGCGCTGTTCTGCACCGGCGAAAGTGGCAGCTTCGCAGCGTAATAGTTGAACAGCAGCGTTGGGTCGAAGCCGATGGCCACGACGAACTCCTTGCGAACCCGAGTGCCTTTGCACCCTTTGGGTCGTAGAGTCCGCCCGCGGGGCTTAACAACGCGATAAGGGCGCCGCGCGAACAGGGTTAAGCGGTCATTAACGGCCATGCGTCATGAATCACCCATGGGCAGCGCGGACAAACAGCAAAACGTGGGATTCTATGCCGAGGGCCTCACCGCTTCGGGCGAGGGCCGGCACGCGGACGCCATTACCTGTTTCGAGCGCGCGCTGCGGGATGCCCCCGACGATGCGCGTGTGTTGTTCGCCCTGGGCAACACCGCGGCGGCCTTGGGACATGCCGGAGCGGCTGAAAACTTCTTCCGTCGCGTGCTGGCGCAGGAACCCGGCCGCCTGGAAGCCTTGGTCAATCTTGCCAACCTCCTGCGCAGAAACGGGCGCACGGCGGAGGTGATCGCGCTGATCAAGCCCGCCCTCGAAGCCAATCCTGAGCTCGCGGAATTATGGTTGACGCTGGGTTCGGCCTTGCGTGAGGCGGGCGATGAGACGCGCGCCGAAGCGTTCTATCAAGAGGCCTTGCGCCTTTCGCCCGACAACGCGGCCGCGTTGGGCAATCTTGCCGATCTCCTTGCCGACCAAGGCGATGTGGATCAAGCGCTCAGCCTTTACCAACAGGTGCTCACGCGCGAGCCAGACAATGCACAAGCACGGCTCAACCGCGCCATTCTGCTGTTCCTGAAGGGCGAGTTGGGCCGCGGCTGGCGTGATTACGAATATCGCCACCGGATCAAAGAGCGCATCCTGGTTGCCGATCATGGGCTTCCGATATGGGCGGGCCGCCGCGCCGATGGCATGATCCTGCTCATTACGGCCGAGCAGGGGATCGGCGATCAGATCATGTTCGCCAGCGTCATCCCGGCGCTCGCGCAAGCCTGCGCACGCGCGTATGGCCGGCTCATCGTCGAAAGCGACCAGCGTCTTGTGCCGCTCTTTGCCCGATCCTTTCCCGATGTAACGGTGCATGCTGCGAATTTCCACATGCGCGGCGGGCAGACCTTTGCGCGTTACGATTGGCTGGAAGAATGCGGCGGCGCCGACGCGGCGATTGCGATCGGCTCGCTGCCCGGGCTGATGCGGCAGGAATTGTCCGACTTTCAGGTACCCCATGCCTATCTCAAGCCCGATGAGACCGAACGGGCGCAATGGTCCACGTGGCTGCGCCGGCATGGCTCCGGCCCGTTCCTCGGCCTGTCCTGGCGCAGCGGCAGTCTCGGCGGTCTGCGCAATTTGCAATATGCGCCGCTCGCGTCATGGGCGGATTTCCTGCGCCGCGCGCCGGGCGTGGCGGTTTCGCTGCAATATGATGTGCAGTCCGAAGAGATCGAGGCGTTGCAGCATCTGAGCGGCCGCAAGATTCTCGTGCCCCCGGGTCTTGACCAGAAACAGGAGATCGACCGCACGACGGCGATGATCGCTGCGCTCGACGCCGTGGTCAGCGCGCCCACCTCCGTCTCATGGATGTCGGCCGCGGTCGGCGTACCGACATTGAAGGTTCTCTACCACAAGAGTTGGACGTCGTTCGGCCGCGATTACGAGCCCTTCGCACCGGCGGCTCACTGCATCATGCCGGCAAAGAACGGCGATTGGGATGATGTCTTCGCGCGCGCGGCTTCCGTTCTTAGCGCGCTGTTGCCGCCGCGCCGCCCTTAGACCCGCGCAATTGCGCCAAAGCCTGCACCAGGTCCGCCGCGATGCGTTCGCCGGCGCGGCCGTCCACAATGTTCAGGCCCGCCGCGCGCATGTCGCGGCGTTTCTCCGGATCCAGCAGCAGCTTCCAGGTGGCGCGCGCAATTTCATCCGCGCGCAGCATGCGGCCCAAGCCCAGCACAATCCCCATTCCCGCTTTTTCGAAGGTCGAGCCGGAGAGTATATGGTCGTCGGAGATCGCCAGATACAGCGCCGGCACGCCGAGCGCGGCGAGTTCATAGGCCGTCACGCCAAACGTGACGAGGGCGAGATCGGCGGCCGCGAATTCGGGCCCCAGATCGTCGACGCCATGCACGGCTTGAAAATTGGGACTCAGCGTTTCGATCTCCCGCGCGACTGCCCGTGCGGTACGGAAGCCCGGCCCGATGATAAAGCGCACCCGGAACGGAGCGGTGATCTTTGCCAAGGCGCGTGCGGCGACCCGCGTCAGATCGAGGGGGTCGCACCCACCCATACTCACGACCATGGTCGGGCGCTCGGCATCGCGCGGCACAGTTGTCGGCGGCACCCGCGCGGCATCAAAACCGAGGAGCGCCCATTCCCATCCCACCCGGACGACGGCGTTCGTTCCTTTCCAGGAGAAGCGATCGACTTGCGGCGCGGGTGGGTAATAGGCGTGTGTCGCAGCAAAGCGACGGTCCGAAGTATCGTCAATCAGCGCAACGATGCCAACCTTCGTTGCGATACGCGCCAGCATGTCGCGCGAGAGATTGGTGCGCGCGTCCGCGACCAGGATGTCGGGCTTCTTTGCGGTGACGAGCGAGGTAAAGGCGGTGGTCTGGCTTTGGCGCGGAAGCACGATGGTTTCGAAGCCCGCCTGGCGGATGACGGTCGCCGCTTCCTCTTCGCCGTTGAGCGCGAAGAGGACGCCCAAACCTTCGCGATCGCGCAGGCTGCGCGCCAGAGTGAGGCTGCGTTTGACATGGCCGAAGCCGAGCATGCCGCCGCCGTCGCAGCGGATGAGGACAAGGCCGCCCTCCGCGCCGAGGCTCTTCTGCCGCACATGCGCATTGATGGCCGTGAGGTGCGGCTCGCGTTCCAGCAGCAGCAGCAGGTCGGACAGCGAAGCTTCGCCGGCCTTGGCCTGCATGCGTTCGTGCAGCGCCTCGGCGAAGGCAAGATCGTCCGGCGTATCCACGGTCAGGCGTGCGGGTTTGTGCGCAAGCTTCGGGTCGGGCGCGGCATGAACGATGCGCACGAAGTCGGGGTGCAGCTTGAAATAGCCGGTCACATGTTCGCGCGCGACCGGATCGCCGCCGGCCTCGCTTACCAATTTCTCGAGCGCCCGACGCGAAAAGGGGTCCACGCCTTCATGCGCGCACAGCGTGCCCGGTTCGGGCTGCACGTAGTCCCCGTCCTGCGCGATGAGCGCGCTCACCAGATGGTCGATGAAGGCGGGGTCCAGAAATGGCGCATCCGATGAGACGCGCACAATGATATCCGCATGGGTTTTTTCCGCGGCCAAATGGAAGCGCGCCAGGACGTCGTCTTCAGGTCCTCGCACGACCTCAATTCTCTCGTCGCGGCAGAAGCTCTCAATCGCGTCGTCGCGGGGGTTCGTCGAAGTGGCGATGACGATCTCATCAAGCATGTTGCAGCGCTTGAGGCGGTGCGTGACGTGCCAGAGCAGGGGTTTGCCGGCGATCGGGCGCAAGACTTTCCCGGGAAGCCGGGTCGAACCCATGCGCGCCTGCACGATGGCAACCACGCGTGGTGTTTTCGCGTGCTTGCTCATCATGCGACTTTGCAATCGGCGCGGATATGCCGGAGGGGACGCAGTCCGTCGCTGGGATCGGCGCGCCACTCGCGGTCGGAAAGCTCGGCTGCCACAGGCCCTTTGAAACCGCTGCCATCGGCGCGTTCGCCTTCGCGGATACGCGCGATAACAGGGGCGATTTCGTCGGGCAGCCAGCAATGGCCGCTGGCATATTCGGCGCCTTTGCCGTCGAGATCGAGGTGGAATTCCACGGCGCTTGCACCCCAACGATGGACCGCGCGTTCGATAACGGCAGGATTGCGCGTGTGATCGGACCAACCGACGGATGCGCCGGTGGCCTCGCGGATGGCGCTAATCGCGGAAAGGTTCGCCTCTTCCGCCGGCGCGGGATAAGCCGACACGCAATGCAGCACCGTCAAATCGCGGCACCCGGCGCGTTTCAGCGTCGTCACAGCGCCCTCGATCTCCGGCATTGTCGCCATGCCGGTGGAAATGATCACCGGCTTGCCGGTTTCGGCGCAGGCCTTGAGCAGATCGTCCCACAGAAGTTCGTAGGACGCGATCTTGTAGAATGCGACATGGGGCTCGAGCTCTTTGACCGCATCAAGATAAAATGGCGTGCAGGAGAATTGAATCCCGCGCTCGCGCGCGCGGCGCGCCAGTGGTTCGATGTGGGAAACTGGCAATTCCCACGCAACGCGCGCACGAAGCTTTGCGCTTTTCGCGAGAACTTCCGGGGCGAACAATTCATTCACGCGGAAGAGCTGGAATTTTACCGCGTCGCAGCCGCACGAAGCGGCGGCATCGACGAAAGCCAGCGCACGCGACAAATCCTGTGCGTGGTTGCTCGACGCTTCGGCGATGAAGAGAGCCGGCAAGGCTTTTTCCTTTTCCCCACTTACCTTTTCTTAAAGTCCCTTGGCTAAAACCGCGTTAACGGAGAGCCAATATGGGCGCGATTGCGGCGAATACTGTCGTCTCGTGGACGGACTCGGACGGCGGAGACCATGACGGTTCGCTTGTCACGCGCGCCAAAGGCTTCGATGTGATCGCCTGCGCGATTTGCGGCTTTCGCCACGTGATTCCGCTTCCCGACGCCGCCGAGCTGGAGCACACCTACCGCGACGCCTATTACACCGAGGAAAAGCCGATGTTCCTTGCCCATGCCGGCGAGGACCAGGATTGGGCGGCACTCGCAAGCAGCGATCGGCTCGAGAGCTTCGAGCGCCTTTTGCCCCGCGATAGGCGGCGAATCCTCGACATCGGATGCGGTCCCGGGTTTTTCCTGAAAACCGCAAAGGAGCGAGGCTGGAGCGTTCATGGCTTGGAGCCCTCGCGTCAGGCCGCCGAGCACGCGCGCAAGCTTGGCCTTGACGTGACAGAAGATTTTTTTAACGCCCGGACGGCCTCGAAGCTTCCCCGTTTCGATGTCGTGCATCTGAACAATGTTCTGGAGCACGTCCCCAATCCCTTGCGGGTGGTGCGGCTGGCCCGCGGTCTGCTCGCGCCCGGAGGCCTCATCTGCCTCAACGTGCCCAATGATTTCACGCCCTTCCAGGCTGGGGCCCGCGCGGCGCTTTCGCTTCCCGAATGGTGGGTAGCCCCGCCCCATCATCTGAATTATTTCGATTTCGAATCCTTGTCGCAGCTGATCATTAGCCAAGGCTTCGAGATCGCCGAGCGCAACACCAGCTTTCCCATGGAGCTCTTCCTGCTGATGGGTCTCGATTACACGAACGACCCCGTCTTGGGCCGAGCCTGCCACAATCAGAGGAAAAAGTTCGATCTCGGTCTTGAGAGCGCCGGCTTGAAGGAAACGCGCCGCGCCTTCTACCGCGCGCTCGCGCAAGCGGGAATCGGCCGCGAGGCCGTCGTTATCGCAACCAAAAAGTGACCGGCGATTTCGACACGCCGGCGAGCTCCGCCGCACTCCGGTCCTTCGCAATTTTTATGGATTTGGTAAGTCGGCATTAACCGTGTCCACAACAGGATAACCCCCTCAGCACGCCACATGTTTGGCTGCATTCCCGGGGGTCCTGCCAATGACCGGAACTTGCGATCTTTGTCATTCGTCCGCCTTGGAACCCATCTACGAGCCGGCAACGAGCAGACGAGGCTTAACGGTCTATCTGTGCAGCGATTGCGGCCTCGTTCAGAGCCTGCCGCACGCCGAGCGAAAGATGCGGAGCATCGCTGCTCGCGACAATGTTCGTTTCAGCAAGGCTTCCAGCACCGAAGCTTGCCTTTCCCTGATCCGCGCGCATGCGGATTTGGATTCGCGCTTGTGCGTGCTCCACACCGGTTTCAACCGCGGCCCGTTCGCTCGCGCCTTGCGCAACGCGGCGCCCGCGGCGATCCTGACTTCCGTTGGTCCGGATCAGGATGACCGTCTTCTCGAAGCCCATTTCGATATTGTCTATTCCTGCCGCGTGATCGCTCAACGCGTTTCGCCGGCCAGCACGCTTGCCGATCATTGGCGCGCGCTGAAGCCAGGTGGGCTACTCATCATCGATGCGCCGAACATCGCGCAGATCGGCAGCGACGACATCGCAGAGGAATGGTTCATAGACAACCACCTCTATCATTTCTCGCGGCGGACACTTGCGCGCCTTCTGGAAATTGCCGGCTTTGAAACCGTCGCCGGAGCCGATTCACAGGATGGGGAAAATCTGCTTTTCGCCGCCCGCAAGCGAAATGAGCCTACGCGTTCGGTGGCTCGCGATTCGGCCGAGGTGGATGCAGCGCTCGCGTTGATCGACTCTTACGTCACCGCGCGCGTGGGCGCTCAGCGTGCCGCATGAAGAGCTTCTCGCTGCATGGCCGCAACGCGGTCGTGACCGGAGGAAGCCGGGGCATCGGGCGCGCGATCGCGCTGCGCTTGGCTGAGGTCGGCGCGAACGTCGCGCTCACCTATCGCGAACGTGCCGACGCCGCTCATGAGGTCGCCCGCGAGATCGAAGAGAACGGACGCCTGGCGGTTTCACTGCAAATGGATGTCACGGATCGCGCGTCCATCGACGCCGCTGCCAAAGAGGCCCGCCGGGCACTCGGACCGATCTCGCTGCTGATCAACAATGCAGGGATCAACAAGCTCGCCGATTTCGATCCGGTCGCAGGCGGCGATGGAGATGCGATGCTCGAGGCTACGCTCAAAGGCCCTTTCCGTTGTGCGCAAGCCTTTCTTCTGCTCCTTGCCGAAACCAAGAACGGAGCGGTCGTTCATATCGGTTTGACCGATGCCGGCGGGCCACTCCCTGATCATGGCGCCGCTGGTTGGGCTGGCTTGATTGCGCTCGGGGAAGCAATCGCTCGCTTCGGCGCGCCACTTAACGTGCGCTCAAACGTGGTGGCTGCCGAACTCATCGCTTCCGACGTGGCTGCGCCGTCGGCGAAAGCCGTGGAAAGCACTCTCTTAAAACGCGTGGGCACCGCGCGGGAAGTGGCGGACGCGGTCGTTTTTGTCGCCAGCGATGCCTCGGCCTACATCACGGGCCAGACGCTCAACGTCAATGGCGGGATGTATTCCTGATGCGCACGCTTCCTGCCGCAACCGAGATGAATCGCCATGCTTCACGCCTTTGACCGTCGCCGCTCGCCGGCGCCGGCGGCCGAGCCGGGTTCCCTGCATCTCTTCACGGTGTTTCATCTCAATCTCGCTTTCTCTTCGATCGAGGAATCCGAGCGACCCGTCGTCATCGAACGTTGCTACTGGCCGCTGCTTGCGCTTGCCGCCACGAATGGTCCGATCGGAATCGACGCGACCGGCTACACGCTGGAAGAAATCGAAACCCGCGATCCGGCCTGGGTCCGGCGTTTCCGCGATCTCATTCAAGCGGGAAAGGCCGAATTGATCGGCTCGGGCTATGCCCAGCTCATCGGGCCCCTGGTTCCTGCCAAGCTCGTCGCCGCCAATCTGAAAATCGGCAACGATGTCTATCGTCGTCTGCTTGGCGTCTCCCCCAGTGTCGCGCTCGTCAACGAGCAGGCCTATTCGGGTGGCCTCGTCGGACACTACCTCGATGCGGGCTATGAAGCGCTGCTGATGGATTGGGACAATCCGGCCTCGCATCACCCCGAATGGCCGGCGGAGATTCGCTATCGGTCACAACGCGCGATGGGCGCGGACGGCCGCTCGATCGGCTTGTTGTGTACCAATACGGTCGCTTTCCAAAAATTGCAACGCTACGCCCATGGCGATATCGCACTGGATGATTATCTCGATTTCGTTGCGACACGGCGTGGCGAACAGCCTCGCGTGCTTTGCCTCTATGCCAGCGATGGCGAAATCTTCGATTTCCGCCCCGGACGTTATCGTACCGAGGAAGCCATCGGAGAGGGCGAATGGAACCGCGTCGGCGCTGCCTTCTTCGCGCTCTCCTCCACCGCGGGAATCCGGCTCGGCACGCCTTCGAAGGTCTTCACGCTCAATGCGAATGCAGGTGCCGCGCCGTTGCGGCTGGAGACCGCATCGCATCCAGTGCCGGTCAAGAAGCAGCGCAAATACAATCTCACGCGCTGGGCTGTTTCGGGCCGCGACGACATCGGCATCAATGCCGCTTGCCAGCGCATCTACGGCGCGCTCTTGCGCAATGGTGCGGGCGAATCGGACTGGCAGACTCTGTGCCGGTTATGGGCAAGCGATTTTCGCACCCACATCACGGAGGCGCGCTGGCGTGCCTATTGCGCCGAGCTCGCCGCCATGGAGCAGCGGCTCGGGACGGCGCCCACGCCTGCACCTCGGATTTCGCGGGGCCGCGCGCTCACCGAGCGGCACATCGATATCGAAACGCCAACGCTTTCCGCGCAACTCGACAGGCGCCGCGGCCTTGCCATCGAGCGCCTCGCCTTTGCGGGCGATATCCCATCGGTCGGCGGTCTGCCGCACGGCTATTTCGACGACATCGCCATGCAGGCCGATTGGTACACGGGCGACTGCGTGTTCGAACAACCGGGCGAGCCCAAGATCACCGACCTCGATTGGGCCGAAAGCGAGATCGTGCAAGACGGCGACGACGTCCTCATTACCGGCAGAATCGCGACGCCCTTGGGGCCGATCGAGAAACATTTGCGCTTCCATGGGAGCAAGCCCCGCGTCGACTTCGATCTGACATTCCACTGGCCGCAATGGGGCAAAGGAGCCCTTCGTCTCGGCCACATCACGCTTCTTCCCCAAGCCTTCGAGTTGGAACAACTGGCGCTTGCCACCCAGAATGGCGGCTTCGCGCCCGAACATTTCGCACTGCATGGCGCCATTGTGGATCACGGCGCGCCGGTTTCGTTCCTGGTTTCGGCAAGCTGCGGCATCGGCATGACCGAGGGATGGGCGGAGCTCTACGACCGTAACCGCACCGTGCGGGTGGAGGTAGACCGAGAGACGGCTCCGCTTCTGGGCCTGCTCACCCATCGCCGCATCGGCGGCAGTCTGTTCTGCCAATTGGCGCTGTCCATGCTCGAACTGGACGATACGCGCCGCCCTACGCCCTATCGCGAAGGTCCTCGCCGGGCGCGTTTTTCGATCTCCGGCGGGCGTCTTTAACAATCAGTTTACAAAACTCTTCTGATATCCATTCGATTCCGAAGGGGACTGTTAAGGATAATTCGTCGATGATCCTCGTGTGTTACGAGGATGAAAATATGGCGAAATCCGCCGTTGCGATTGCAAATCTCCCGTCCCCAGTCGCGACTCAACCGACGAGCGTTTTTCGCGATTTCAGTCAGCCTTGGTTGGATATGAACGACAAATCCGTGCTGGTGACGGGCGGAACCGGCTCCTTTGGCAAACATTTTCTGAAGACGGTGGTCGAACGCTATCGCCCACGCCGCCTCATCATCTTCTCGCGCGACGAACTCAAGCAGTCGGAAATGGCGCAAAGCTTTCCGGTCGAGAAATATCCCTTCCTGCGTTTCTTCATCGGTGATGTGCGCGACCGCGACCGGCTGGAGCTCGCACTGCGCGATGTCGACTATGTGATCCACGGCGCGGCGCTCAAACAGGTGCCGACCGCGGAATACAATCCTTTTGAGTGTATCCGCACCAATGTGTTCGGCGCCGAGAACCTGGTTTACGCCGCACTCCGGCGCAATGTGAAAAAAGTCATCGCCCTTTCGACCGACAAGGCGGCCAATCCGGTCAACCTCTATGGCGCTTCCAAGCTTTGCTCCGACAAGATCTTCGTCGCCGCGAACAATCTCGCCGGCGCTGACGGGACGAGTTTTGCGGTTGTGCGCTATGGCAACGTCGTGGGCTCCCGGGGAAGCGTGGTTCCCTTCTTCCAGAAATTGGCCGCCGAAGGCGCCAAATCCCTTCCGATCACCGATGAGCGCATGACGCGTTTCTGGATCACGCTGACCCAGGGCGTGAACTTTGTGCTCTCCAGCATGGAGATGATGCGCGGTGGCGAGATCTTCGTGCCGAAGATCCCATCGACCACCATCGTGGACCTCGCATCGCTGCTCGGTCCCAATCTTGCCCAGCACAATGTCGGCGTCCGCCCCGGCGAAAAACTGCACGAGACCATGATCCCGGCCGATGATTCGCGCTGGACCGTGGAAATCGAGGACCGCTATGTCATCCTCGCAAGCTTCGCGGCGGCGGCGCGCGAAGCCTATCTCAACCGCGGCGGAAAACCGGTCGCGGAAGGGTTCCAATATTCGAGTGACTCGAATCCCGAGCGGCTCGATGCGCGCGGCCTGCAATCGCTGCTCGCGCAAGCCTTCGCCTGACGGCTGGTTCCTCCGATGGCCGCTCCGTTCGCCTCTCTCGCCAAGGTTCTCGCCCCCAAAGGAGAAAAGGCTGCGGCTAAGGAATCGGCCCCGGCACCCGCGCCGTCCCCGTCCTTCCTCCCCTATGGCCGTCAATGCATAGAGGATGACGACATCGAAGCCGTCGTAGCGGTGCTGCGCGGCGAATTGCTCACCACGGGACCCGTGGTCGGACGTTTCGAGCAAGCGGTCGCGGCGCTCACCGGCGCCCGCGAGGCGATCGCCTGCTCCAGCGGCACGGCGGCGCTCTACCTGGCCGCGCGCGCATTGGGGCTCGGGCTCGGGCACACGGTTATCGTGCCGGCGATCACGTTTACCGCCACCGCGAGCGCGCCGCATCTTCTGGGCGCGGAGATCGTCTTTGCCGATGTCGATCCCGAGACCGGGCTCATGCGTGCCTCCGATCTGGAAGCGGCCCTCGCGCGCACGCCCCTTCGTCGCGCCGATGCCGTCTTCCCGGTGCATTATGCCGGCCAAAGCTGCGATATCGAGGCAATTGCCGCATTCGCCCGCGCGCGCGGCATCTGGATCATCGAGGATGCGGCCCATGCTCTGGGAGCGGCCTGGACGGCGCGCAACGGCGCGATCCTGCCCATTGGCGCCAATGTGCACAGCGATATGACGATCTTCTCGTTTCATCCGGTGAAGACGATCGCGATGGGCGAAGGCGGCGCGGTTACGGCGAGCGATCCTGAGTTGGCCCGGCGCCTCAAACTGGGGCGCAATCACGGTATCACGCGCGAGCCGTCCGAATTCGTGCATAAGGAGGCTGCGTTCGACGCCACCGGCGCCGCCAATCCCTGGTATTACGAATTGGGCGCGCCCGGCTTCAATTTCCGCGTCTCCGACATCAATTGTGCGCTGGGACTCTCGCAGCTCTCCAAGCTCAGCCGTTTCGTGGCCCACAGGCGGGCGCTGGTCGCATGTTATGACGAATTGCTTGCGCCGTTTGCTCCTCTGGTGCGGCCGCTGGCACGCGATCCGCGCTCGCTGAGCGCCTGGCACATCTATCCGGTCCGGATCGATTTTGCGGCTGCGCGTCGGTCACGCGCCGATCTGATGCGCGCGCTGGCGGCTGAAGGTGTCGGAACCCAGGTGCACTACATTCCGGTCCACCGCCAACCTTATTACGCCGCGCGCTACGGCGTGGCTGAGCTGCCTGGTGCGGAAGCCTATTACGCCTCGACGCTGACGCTACCGCTGTATGTGGGCATGAGCGAGAGCGATGTGACTCGCATCGTCGACGCATTGCGGCGGCATCTGAAGCTCTAGGCCTTCGGATCGATCAGCAAGCCGTCCATTTGCTTGAGATAACGGCGCAGCTTCAGCAATTCTGCCGATGGCCATTGCGGATCGCCGCCGTCTTGCAAATCGTCCGACGAAGCCTGCGAGCGGTTCTGGGCCGGCCCAATCTGACGCGACGTCGGTGCGTTTGAGATAGGATCGACCATTGCCGTCTCGCAGGTCCCCGTGCGGCCCCCGATTTCGGGTACGTGTTACAACACCCACCAACGAAGCTAAGCGCAACTCCGGTCAGTTGTGAAAAATTAGCGGGACCGGTTGAGGCCGGTCCCGCTATTTAGACTTACCGGAAGAGCGAGAGGGTGATCCCTGGCGCCGCGTTCGCAATCGAAAGGGCCTGGATACCCAATTGCTGCTTGACCTGCAGCGACTGGAGTTTGGCACTTTCCACCGCCATGTCCGCGTCCACCAGATTGCCGATACCGGCATTCAGCGTGTCGACCAGCTTGGAGACGAAGGCCGCCTGAATCGTGAACTTCTTCACGCCGGACGCCATCTTCGCCAAGGCGCCGTTGACGTTCTGGATCGATATATTAATGGTCCCGACCATGGTCGAGGCTTTGGCCGCCGTCGAAATCGTGGCGGTCGATTTCATCGTCACGATG
>JAXDMY010000119.1:0-4042 GCA_034665805.1 Alphaproteobacteria bacterium | reverse complement strand
GCGACCGCATCGGTTCCGGTCCCTGGTACAATTCCAAGGGCCAGCCCATCTCGGACACACAGGCCGAGCTGCATGGCGACACTCTCGAACAGGCGCAGCGCGGCAGCAATCTGTTCAAGCAGTCGGCCCTCAACGAGAAGGGTCAGGTCGTCAACGGCTTCGGCGACATGCCCAACATGCACGATATGTTGACCGGCTCTCAGCCTGACGGCCGTGCGTATACGGACAATGCCGACCACACCTGCAACAATTGGACGAGCAGCACCACGGGGCAGGCGCAGCTCGGCCATTCGGACCGCACCGGCGGCGGCAACACCTCGTGGAATTCGGCCCATGCCAGCCGGAGCTGCAGCCAGGCGGATCTGGTCGCCACCGGCGGCACGGGATTGTTCTACTGCTTCGCCATCAATTGAGGACAGCACGATTGTCATGCTCGCGAATGCGGGCATCCAGGAGTGCCTGTCAAGAAACTGGATTCCGCTCCGCGCGCGTGGGAATGACAAGGGTTAGAAATCGCGGCGCGTCGCCATCGGGATCGGGACGACGTTCTGTCCGAAATAATTGGTGTTGTTCTCGGCGCAGACCTGTTCGGTCATCGCGCCCTGCGGAGTGCGCTGATAGATCTGCCGTGCCGACCAAGGCATGGTGAAAGCGCCTGGATCTTCCACGCGAATGTCAACGCCCAGAGTCTTGCCGCCTTCAGCCAATTTCCAACGCTCGACGACGTGAAGCTGGGTCGTATGGGGCGTGCGGTAATTGTCCATGAACGTTCGGTCGTTCAATCCGATCGTATCGATCACCAAAGTGTCGCCCGCTTCGTAATGTCCGACCGATTCCCCGTACCAGGATGGTGTTACGCGCGCCGAATGCGGCACATTCATATAGACATGCCGAACCTGCTGATCGCCCTCGTTGATGATCGTCACTTCCTTCGGCGTCTGGATGAAATAGACAGTCCGGGCGCCGCAACCGAAGACCATGAAACCGGGGACACCCGCGGGCCAGCAGCTGGAGCGCGCGGTGAAGGCGAATTTTCCGGCCAGCACTTCGTTATTGTCTTGTCTCATCCGCGCCACCACCCAGGGCTGCAGGATGGGGTTGCTGACGTCGCCGACGCGGAAGGTCGGCTGGCCGGTGGTGTTGTTGCGGATATAGGGATGGGCTTTGTCGAAAGTGACCGGGCCGGGCCCGGTGGAGGGCGGCAGGAATTCGGTGTCGGCCAGCCAGCCGAACTCGCTGGAAGACAGCATCGGCACCGAACCGCCCTGCGGCACCGCCCCTTCCGCGTTAAGCATCGGCAAAAGCGCCGACCCGCAGAGCAGACCGGCGGAAATCATGCTCACCGCAGTCCTCTTTTGTGCGATGCTCGCCCCGCCGAACTTGAACATCAGTGGCTCCTTCTGTTCCAATGACCATAGCTCTATCTCTGAACTGTTCGAAGGGTGGGTTGGGACGAGAATGGGCCGGCGGGGGCGTCGAGCGCAGCGATGAATGAATTGGCGACAGCCCTGCGAAGCCAGGTTGAGGCGGTCACGCAGGCGCGCCCGCGCGCGTTCCGCCGGGTCTTACAAACGATCCATCTGTGGGCGGGGCTCATCCTTGCCGTTCCAATCATCCTGATCGGGCTGTCGGGCAGCGCGCTCCTTGTCCAACGGGAGATCTTGAGCCTCTCCCTTCCGGGAGCGTCCGCGACCGGCCCGAGTCAATCCATCGCGCGCATCGTTGCGTCTGCGCAAAGCGCCGAGCCGAATCTGCGCGCCAACTCGGTGGAGCTTCCTTCATCCACCGGCAGACCGGCCGTGGTGCAATTCCAAATCTCGAATCGGCCGGCTCGGGCGATGGAGGTCTATGTCGATCCGGTTTCGCTGAAAATTCTTGGCAGTTCGGAAATCATCCGGCGTGGCCCGGTCAGGGACGTTCTGGTGACCATCCACGAATATCTCATGTTCCCCGGACATATCGGCCTGCCTCTGGTGGGCTGGATGGCCGTGGCGCTGACATTCATGGGGCTCAGCGGGCTGATCCTCTGGTGGCCCAGAAAGGGCCGATGGCTTAGCGCCTTCCTGGTTCGACGCGGGGCACGCGGCCTGCGCTTTCATCTGGACCTGCATCATGCCGCCGGTATTTGGGGCTCGATACTGCTTCTCATTTTGAGCATCAGCGGAATCTATCTCGCCTTCCCCCAATCGGTGAGCGAAACGGTAAGGTGGGTGTTCCCCTCGCACTTGGTCGCCGACGATCCGGCGCCTGATGGTCCTAAGCACGCCGCGCCCACCGATCCCGACCAGGCCTTCGAATTCGCGGCAGAAGCGGTGCCCGATGCCCTCGTGAGGGTGATACAGCTGCCTCGGGCCAGCGACAGGCCCTTCATGGCGCAGATGGAGCCCATCGGGTTTGGCCCGTCGATTCCTCAGGTCACGGTCGCGTTCGATGTCAAGAACGGGGATATTTCCATCGACGATCCGCGAACCTATACGACCGCCAACCGCATTCTGAACGCGCTCTATGCGCTGCATTTCAGCGTCGGAATGGGCGGGGGTTGGACGTTCCTGGTTTTTCTGGGCGGTCTGTTGCCGCTCCTTTTGGCCTTCACGGGCTTGAACATCTGGTGGTTGAAGCGCCGCTCCCGCTGAGCGACACTGCCTTGAGAACTCGCCGCGGGCAATGTGGACCAACGATCCCCCGCGAATCCAATCGGGAGACATCTATGGCCGACTCCATATTCACACGCCGGCAGGTGAATTTCGCGCTTGCCGCCGCCGGCGGAGTGATGCTGTCGCCGCGCCGGGCCAGGGCCGCAGATTTCACGCTGCGCCATTCGCACGGCCTGCCCGAAGACAGCCCGCTGCACAAGCGGGCGCTTCAGATGTGGGCCGCCATCCGCGCCGAAACAGGCGGCAGGGTGGATGTTCAGATCACACGAGACGGCAATGCCTCTTTGGACATGCTGACCAAAGGCGATCTTGCCTTCATGACGCTGGCCGGCAACGCGCTGGCCTCCTTGCTGCCTGCGGCGGATGTGCAGGCGACACCCTATGGCTTCCGCAATCCCGCTCAGGTCTACCGCGCTCTGGATGGCGCGCTCGGCGATTATTTGCGCGACGAATTGCGGGCCAAGGGCCTCTACGCCGTTCCCGGCGGGTGTTTCGAGAATGGGATGCACCAGATCACGAGCGCCACGAGGCCGATCCGCACCGCCGCCGATTTTCAGGGCCTGAAGATTCGCGTACCCGGCTCACCGGTCTACCAGGATTTCTTCAAATCGCTCGGCGCCCAGATCGTCACCACCAATCTCACCCGCACCTATGACGCCTTGAAGAGCGGAATCGTCGAAGCCCAGGACGATCCTTGGGATGTGGTCGAGCTCTTCAAATTCTACGAGGTGCAGAAATATGCCAGCATCACCGAGCACTCATGGTCAGGCTACAACATGCTCGCGAGCATGAAGGTGTGGCAAAGCCTGCCCGCCGATGTGCAGAAAATCATCGAGACCAACACACGGAAATTCGTCGCTCTGCAGCGGGCGGACAACGATGCGCTGAATATCGAGCTGCGGCGCGATTTGGAGAAGAAGGGCATGGTCTTCAACGATGCCGATAAATCATCGTTCCGGGGCGCGCTGACGGCGTTTTATCCGCGCTGGAAGCAGCATATCGGGCAACGCACCTGGGATTTGCTCGAGGCCCAGGTCGGTAAGCTCGGATGATGTTCGGCTCGTGAGTTCCGCATCGCACGAATCCGCAGCTCATTCCGTAAAAAATCCGCCGATCCGGTTTACGGCAGACGCGAAAGGCCCGCTCAGCGGGATAAAGGTGCTTGATCTTTCGCGGCTCGTTGCCGGGAACATGCTGTCGCTGCAGCTTGGGGATTTCGGCGCGGAGGTCGTCAAGATCGAGCCGCTCGCGGGCGATCCGTTGCGCGAATGGCGCGACGGCGGCGAGCAGCTGTTCTGGAAGACCTATAGTCGCAATAAGATGTCTGTCGCGTTGGACCTGCGAAACCCAACGGCGAAGGGCGCTCTGCTGCGACTGGTCGAGGGCGC
>JAXDMY010000118.1:0-4790 GCA_034665805.1 Alphaproteobacteria bacterium | reverse complement strand
AAGGTGCGTGGACGGATGATGTTCAGCACCCATTCCGGAATTGCGATGTCGGCGACATCGGTCGTGCCGCACAGAAAGCGTCCCGGAAGAAGCACATGTCCGGGTTTCTTGCGAAAGAAGGTGACGGTGCGCTCGGCCAGGAAGCACAAACCGTTTTTGCCATCGAGCGGCCGGCCCATATCGCCATGCATGCCGCTGGGGACATCGACCGCGAGCGTCGGATAGCTTCTGGCATTGGCCGCGCGCGCCATCTCGGCAACGGGGCCGTCCAACGGGCGCGATAGACCTGCGCCGAATATCGCGTCGATGATGAGCGTCGCGCCTTGGAGAACATCGGGCGTGAACGGCGATACGGGACCGCGCCAGCGTCTTGCCATCTCCGCAGCGTCGCCCTCCAGGCTCGCCGGCTCGGCAAGGCACGAGACCCGGACGTCATAGCCGCGCTTTCTCAAATGAGCCGCAGCGCAGAAGCCATCGCCGCCATTGTTGCCTGGACCGCAGAGCACAATTACGGAAGCCACCGGATAGTTCGCATCCACCGCGTCCGCGACCGCAGCTCCGGCATTGTCCATGAGGGTCGACGAGGCAACGCCGGAGCCGATGGTAAGCCGGTCCGCTTCGCTCATCTCGGCGACGGTCAAGATCTCGGGGCCGCTCATCAATTACCCCGCCTGCTCTCTCGCCCTTGCGGAGAGGAAAAATATGCAACCAGCCGGCGCCCGGCTTCTTCCAACACCGCCTGCTTCTTGCAGAAAGCGAAGCGCACAAGATCGGTCGGACCGCCGGCACTATAAAATGCCGATATCGGAATGGGACCGACGCCGGCTTCGCGCGTCAAGCGCATGCAGAATTCCCGGTCGGGTTCGTTGGTGAGATTGCGGATCGACGCGGTGATGAAATAGGTCCCCTCGCTCGCCAGCACGTCCAAGCCCGCGGCCTTCAGCGCGGATGCGATAATGTCGCGCTTTTCCTGCAGCTCCCTTGTGTTCTGCAGCGCGTAAGCCATTTCTTGCGCGAGGCCATGGGCCACCCCCAATTGTAGCGCGGGCGAGGTGGTGAAGGTGTTGAATTGATGCGCCTTCGAGATCACCTGGACGAGCTTGGCGGGACCGGCGATCCAGCCGATTTTCCATCCCGTCAGTGAAAACATCTTGCCGGCCGAGCCGACACGCACGCAGCGCTCGCGCATGCCGGGAAGCGAGATCAGCGGCACATGGGAACGGCCATCGAACACGAGATGCTCATAGACCTCATCGCATATGGCGTATGAATCAAAGCGTGTGAGGAATTTGGCCAGCAGCTCCAGCTCGGAGCGGTCGAACACGCGCCCGATCGGGTTCAATGGGGAGTTGATCATGATCAGCTTGGTACGCACGGAAAAGACGGCCGCGAGCGCTTCTTCCGTGAGGCGAAAATCTGGTGCCTGCAGCCGCAGGCTTTTCGTGCTTGCGCCCATCGCTGCCAGGATGGGCGGATAGGAATCGTAGCAAGGCTCGATCAGGATGGCTTCGTCGCCGGGCGCCGTCAGGCCCATGATGCAATCGGTCAGGGCCTCGGTCGCGCCCGAAGTGATCAGCACTTCGGTTTCGGGATCGAAGGCAAGATCGTAGAATTGCCGGCTATGAGTGGCGACCGCCTGGCGAAGCGCCAAGAGACCCTGCATCGGCGGGTATTGGTTCGGCCCGTCGCGAAGCGCGCGCGCCGCGGCGTCCCGGATCCCGATAGGCCCGTCCTCGTCCGGAAAGCCCTGGCCGAGATTGATTGCACCGTGCTTGGTCGCCAGTGCCGACATCACGGTGAAAATCGTGGTCCCCAGCGTTTCGAACACCGGGTTGAGGGCATGCCCAGCCATGCTTTTTCCTTTGACGACCAAAGGCAAATTGGCAAAGCGCTTTCGGTGGGGCAATGGGAGAGCGAAAATTCAAATTCGCCCATGAATTGAGCAAGTTGCACAATCTCTGAGCGATCGCCTGGACTTCATGCCCGATTTCCCCGGTAACATGCTGAAAAAATGCGCGGATTTGCGATTGCCGGACTGGCACGAGGCCTGCTAGTTCGTTAATTCAACGGACGGGGACCTGTCTTCATGAAGAAGATCGAAGCGATCATAAAGCCTTTCAAGCTCGATGAGGTCAAAGAGGCGCTCCACGAGGTGGGGGTCCAGGGCATCACCGTGACCGAGGCCAAAGGTTTCGGCCGCCAGAAGGGTCACACGGAGCTTTACCGCGGCGCCGAATATGTCGTTGACTTCCTCCCCAAGGTGAAGATCGAAATTGTCCTCATGCCGGAGCAGGTGGAGCCGGCGCTCGAAGCTATTCTGAAGGCCGCCCGCACCGGCCGTATCGGTGACGGGAAAATTTTCGTACTCGATGTCGAAGAAGCTGTCCGCATCCGAACCGGGGAAAAAGGATCCGACGCTATCTGACGGCGAGAATCTCCGTCCATTTCCAACCGCTTTACAAGGGAAAGACTAGAACCCATGGCCGCCGACGCAAAATCCGTCCTGAAAATGATCAAGGACAAGGAAGTCAAATTTGTTGACCTCCGCTTCACCGATCCCAGAGGCAAGTGGCAGCACGTCACCTTCGATCTATCGCTGATCGATGAGGATGCGTTCACCCATGGCTTGATGTTCGATGGCTCGTCCATCGCCGGCTGGAAGGCGATCAACGAATCCGACATGACGCTGATGCCCGATCCGGCATCGGCGGTCATCGATCCTTTTTTCGCGCAGACCACCCTCGCCATTTTCTGCGACATCCACGAGCCGCTGACGGGTCAGCCTTATAACCGCTGCCCGCGTTCGATCGCCAAGGCCGCCGAAAAATATCTGCAATCGACCGGCGTCGGCGACACGGCCTTTTTTGGACCGGAAGCCGAATTCTTCATCTTCGACGAAGTGCGCTTCGACACGGCGATGAACAAAGGCTTCTACTTCATTGAATCGAAAGAGGGCCCCTATAACAGCGGCACCGATTACGAGGACGGCAATTCGGGCCATCGTCCGCCGGTCAAGGGCGGCTATTTCCCGGTACCGCCCGTGGATTCCGCTCAAGACATCCGCTCGGAGATGCTCGCCGTCATGGGCGACATGGGCATCCAGCCGGAAAAGCACCATCATGAAGTGGCGCCGTCGCAGCACGAGCTGGGCTTCAAATTCAATACGCTGACGAAGTGCGGCGACTACATGCAGATCTACAAATATGTCATCCACCAGGTGGCTGCGTCCTATGGCAAGACGGCCACCTTTATGCCCAAGCCGATCTATGGCGACAACGGGTCGGGCATGCATGTGCATCAGTCGATCTGGAAAGAGGGCAAGCCGCTCTTCGCCGGCTCGGGTTACGCCGATCTCTCGCAAACCTGCCTCTATTACATCGGCGGCATCATCCGGCATGCCAAGGCCATCAACGCCTTCACCAATTCGCTGACCAATTCCTACAAGCGCCTGATTCCCGGCTTCGAAGCCCCCGTGCTGCTCGCCTATTCGGCACGCAACCGCTCCGCGTCGATCCGCATCCCGTTCGGCCAAGGCCCCAAGGCCAAGCGCATCGAAGTGCGCTTCCCCGATCCAGGCTCAAATCCCTATCTCGCTTATGCGGCAATGTTGATGGCCGGGCTGGATGGGATCGAGAACAAGATTCATCCGGGCGAGCCGATGGACAAGGATCTTTATGCGCTGCCGCCGGAGGAGCTGAAGGACATTCCGCAGGTGTGCGGTTCCTTGCGCGATGCGCTATCCCATCTCGATGCCGGCCGTGCCTTCCTGAAGAAGGGCGGCGTCTTTACCGACGACTTCATCGATTCCTACATCGAGCTGAAGATGGGCGAGGTCTATGCCATGGAGCACACGCCCCATCCGATCGAGTTCAAGATGTATTACAGCGTCTAAGAGCTGCGAATTTTGCATCCCTAAAGGGCGCGATCCCGCGATCGCGCTCTTTGGTTTTATGGGGCGAATTTCGGAATCAGGACACGAGACGCCTGGAGCGTTGTTCAGCCGCCGACATCGGAAACATGACATAGACGCAGGAGCCCTTGCCCAGCTCCGATTCCATCCAAGCGCGGCCGCCATGGAGCTCGGCCAATCCCCTGACCAGAGAGAGCCCCAAACCTGTACCGGCATTCTCGCTGTCGTAACGGTTGTCGACGCGGGAGAACGGCTTGAAGATGCGATCGAGCTTTTCCTTGGAAACGCCAGCTCCGTTGTCGGTGACGGTCAGCTCAAAATCGCCGTCCGCGTTGCGGCGCGCGGCGACATCGATCCTGCCGCCATTGCGGGTGAATTTCACCGAATTGGTCAGCAGATTGATGACGATTTGCTTCAGCGCCCGCTCATCGGCAAAAAGCACGGCGGCGGCGTCATCCACCGTAATCGTCAGGCTTTGGTTGCGTTCGCGGGCCTTCGGCCCGACGAATTTCACGGCGCGATCCAATGCTCGCGCGGTTTCGATCATCTGGGGCTCGATTTCCATGCGCCCGGCTTCGATCTTTGCGACGTCGAGCAGATCATTGATGAGCGAGAGAAGATGCGACCCGGAGGTGTGAATGTCGCCCGCATATTCCTTGTAGCGCGGGCTTCCTATGGGCCCGATACATTCGCGGGCGATGATTTCGGAGAAGCCCAGAATGGCATTCAGCGGCGTGCGCAGCTCGTGGCTCATATTGGCGAGAAACGAGGTTTTTGAGGCGTTCGCGGTCTCGGCCTCGGCGCGTTTCCTAAGAGCCTCGTCGCGCGCCTCCTCCAACTCGCGCGACATGTCCTCATAAGAGAATCGCATCAGAGCCTC
>JAXDMY010000117.1:0-12838 GCA_034665805.1 Alphaproteobacteria bacterium | reverse complement strand
CAGCCCGCGGCGCCACACAAACGCAGGTTTTTACATCGGTTGGTACTCTAGGTAAGCGCGTGCCTTTTCTGTTTCTTGGAGGGAACATCTGTTTGTATCGGCATCCGGCTTCCCATGAGCGAGTGATACAAATCCAAATAATTTCTTGCGGCGCGTTCCCAACTGAAATCTTGCTTCATCGCGTTGACTTGAAGCCTGTGCCATGAAATCGGCTGCCGATAATAATTGAGCGCCCGCCCGATACAGGCAAGCAGGTCGGCACTGTCGGAATTTTCGAAAACAAAGCCTGTTCCGGACTGAAGACTTCCTTTTTCCGGCGAGACGTCAACGACCGAATCGGCCAATCCTCCGCTTCTGCGCACGATCGGAAGCGTGCCGTAGCGCATCGCATACATCGGAACCAAGCCGCAGGGCTCAAACCGCGAGGGATGGATCAGCATGTCCGACCCGGCAAGCAGCCGGTGCGCCTTTCCCTCGTCATAGCCGATATGGACGGCGGCGCGCCCGGGATAGCGCCTCGCCAATTGGCAGAACGCATCCTGGTAGCCGCCATCGCCCTCGGCCACCAGCGCGAATTGCGCGCCGTCATCCAGCAAACGGGGAAGCGATTCAAGCACCACATCGGGCATTTTTTGATGCGCAAGGCGGCTCATAAAGGCGAAAAGCGGCGCGTCGGGTTCGCATTCGAGGCCGAGTTCGCTCTGGATCGCGCTCTTGCACGCTTTCTTCGAGCCGAGTGAACGGACCGTGTAATTGCGCGGCAGGTACGGGTCGATGCCCGGATCCCACAGGCTATAATCGGCGCCATTCAGGATTCCCGAGAAACAATCGGTGCGTTCGCGCAGCAAGCCATCCAATCCGCAGCCATGTTCAGGGCTCAGGATTTCGCTCGCATAGGTCGGGCTGACCGTTGTGACCGCATCGGAGGCGCTGATCCCCGCTTTGAGAAAGGACATGCGGCCATAAAATTCCAAATGCTTGAAGTCGGCCGGCGACAAGCCCAACGATTCGCATTGGGACAAATCGAAGAGGCCCTGATAGGCAAGATTATGGATGGTGAAAACAATCCCGGCCTTCGTCTGTTCGGATAGAAGAAGCGGTATCAAGCCGGCATGCCAATCATTGGCGTGAACAATGTCAGGCCGCCATTCGCCATTGGCTCCATCGGCGATGGCGGCCGCCACGTGGTTGAGCAGGGAGAATCGAAGGGCGTTGTCTTGCCACTCCTCGCCGTGTTCGTCCTGGTAGGGGCCGCCGGGCCGGTCGAAAAGAGCGGGACAATCGATCAGCCAAACGGGAACCTGGGTCTTGGGCAGGCGCGTTTCGAGCAGCCTTGTTTCGCCGCACCCCAAGAAATCCCCGAGGTAGGCGATTTCCGTCAGATTCGGCGCGCGCTCCAGCGCCTGCCTGTATCCCGGCAGAAGGACACGGGCATCGACGCCGAGCTGCCGCAATGCACCGGGCAGAGCCGCGGAAACATCCGCCAGCCCCCCCGTTTTGGTCAGGGGATAGATCTCCGAGGTCACATAGAGGGCGCGCATGGGCCCCCCATGCGACTTCGCCGTGGCGACGTTCCGTGCCAGACGTCGGCAGCCGAGGGTCGCGCTGAGACCGGGTGGGAACGCCTACGATACGAGGCGTGATCTTCTGTTGTTGGGCACAATCGCCGCCGGTTTGCGGGCAAAACTCTCCCCAGTGCGGTTATAGACAAACACTTCATCGCAAAATCCGGGCCACTTTGCTGCAGTGCATGCAGGAGGGCCAGCTGGCCATATTTCGAAAAACCATGGGTTTTAAATGGCGTATGCCGCTCGTCTTTGCCACTCAGTGCGGCAACATGGCGCATTATTGTGCAGTGCGATAGGCCGGGCGGGGTGGGTCAGCCCCACATCTCGTTGGCGATTTCGACCGCCAGGCTCAGCTTCTTCCATTGCTCGTCTTCGGCCAGGATGTTGCCTTCCTCGGTGCTGGCAAAGCCGCATTGCGGGCTGAGGCAAAGCTGATCGAGGGCGACATATTTTTGCGCTTCGCCGATGCGGCGTTTGATGTCGTCTTTTTTCTCGAGGGTTCCGGTCTTTGTCGTGATCAGTCCGAGCACGATCTGCTTCTTCCCTTTGGGCAAGAAGCGGAGCGGTTCGAAACCCCCGGCACGATCGCTGTCATATTCCAGGAAATAGCCGTCATAATTGACCGAACCGAACAGCACTTCGGCCACGGGCTCGTAGCCGCCGGAGGTTATCCAGGTCGAGCGGAAATTGCCCCGGCAGATATGGGTCGTGATCACCATGTCCTTCGGCTTGGCCTCCAGCACCCGGTTGATCATGCGCGCATAGGCCTCGGGGAGATTTTCGACCTCCGTGCCGCGCTGCTTTGCCTTTTGCACTTCGTCCTTGGAGCAAAGATAGGCCCAGGCCGTATCGTCGAACTGCAGATATCGGCAGCCCGCTTCGTAGAACGCCCGCACCGCCTGGCGGTAGACGTCCGCCAAAGCTGCGAACAGGGCTTCCCGGTCCGGATAGAGTTTGGTGTTCACCGAGGCCAAGCGAAAATGCAGCACGTTCGGGCTCGGGATGGTCATCTTCGGCGTAGTCTGGCCGTGCGCTTTGAGGAAGCGGAAGTGCTCGAGCATCGGATGGGTGGACGGAAAGCCCAGTGGCCCGACAATGTGCGGCGCCTGGGCCTTGGTCTGCACGCCCTGGAATTGGATGCCTGACTCCACCTCGCGCAACTCGATGCCATCGAGCAAGCCGTAGAAATCGAAATGCCACCAGGCGCGGCGAAACTCGCCGTCGGTGGCGAGTTGAAGCCCAATCGATTTCTGCTTGGCGATGATCTTCTCGATCTCGCGGTTTTCGATTTCCTTGAACGCCGCCGGCTCGATCTGACCCTTTTCGCGCTTGAGCCGCGCTTCTTTGATCGGCGCCGTGCGCAAGAGACTGCCGACGTGATCGGCACGGAACGGTGGTGTCGTTCTCATTCAGGCCATGGCGTCCAGGGGGACGGGTTCCCGAACGGGCTTGATGGAATCACTGAGACCCAGGATGCGGCGGGCGTTGCTGTAAAACAGCTTTTCCCGATCGGTGTCCGACAAGCCGATCTCTTCGATGAGCGCGAGCGCCGTTGCCGGATCCCAGCACGGATAATCGGAGCCATACATCACGTGCTCGATGCCGTAATATTCGATGGCGAATTTCATCCCCATGCTGTGGGGAGAGACGGTGTCGGTGTACATGCGCCGGATATAGGTGCTGGGCGGACGGGGAAGCTTGGCGCCCTTGCCGTTCTTGTCCATGCGGCCGGATTGATAGGGGAGCGCCCCGCCGGTATGCGACATCACGATTTTCAGATTCGGATGCCGCTCCATAAGGCCGGAAAAGACCAGCCGGCTGGCCGCGACGCTGACTTCGATGACGCGTCCGAGGCTGAGCTGAAGCGCTCCGCCATAGCCTTCCAAATCAAACACCGCATCGGTGGGATGGAGGAAGAGCGGCACGCCCAATTGTTCAATGCGCGCATAGAGGGGCGCCAGACGCTCAGCATCGATGCGGGGATCGCGGCCGATGCTTCCGGGAATATTCACGCCCATCAATCCCAGTTTGAGAATCGCGTGATCCAGCACCTCGATGGCGTGTCTGGTGTCGGTCAGCGGCACGGCCGCGCTCGCCCACACGCGGCCGGGATATTTGCGCTGCGCCCCCGCCATCTCTTCGTTCCACGCAATGGCGGCGTCGCGGCCCTCCTCGGGCGGCAGGTCGGAGAAATAGATCGAGAAGGGACCGAGCGAGCACACCACGCCCACCTGGTGACCAAGCCCGTCCATATGTTCGAGCTGCTGATCGAGATCGAACCATTCGGTCCAACTGTTCAGGGACGGGCGGCCTGGTTCTCCGACATAATTGTAGCCGCCGCGGGTGTTGCGCTCCGCGAGAGGATAGGAACTGCGCTTGCACAGCGCATCGAAGATCGATCTCGGCCACCAATGGAAATGGGAATCGATGATCCGCATAGCGTCTATCCTTTGATCGGCTCGCGTCTCTCCTGGGCTGCCATGCTGACACAGGCATCGATCCGTTGCCAGAGTTGGGTCCGTCCCTCGGGGGTCGTTGTGCGAGCGCTGTTCAGGGCGTCTTGCGGGTTGAGCAAGCGGCGCCATTTGTCGCGCAAAAGCTGCGAAAGATTGGGCGCGTCGTGATCGAAACCGGTGCCGATGACGGTCTCTTCCAGACGCTGGCTGCCGGTATTAACCACCACGCGCGCGGCCCAACGATGAGGCAAATGCGCGTCGAGATCGCTTGCCGGCGTCACGGATACGCGCCGGGCGAAGTCCAAAATCGAAGCGGGCGGCCGCGTGGCGCGTTCCGGGTCGTAGAGCATTTCTGGGGCAAGCGCCGCACAGGCAAGCTGGAAGCCGATGTTGGACAATCGGCTTAAACGGTCATCGTCTTGTACCGGCCGGTTCAGCAGCGCCGCATTCATGGCGGGAACAAAAACGTCGATGGCTACGATCCTTTGGGGATCGAGACCTTTGCCGAGCAAGTTCTGAAACGCCACCACGGCGTTTGCCCCCTGGCGAGCGATCGGAAAGGGTTTGTAACCGACATCTTTTATTGAGGCAGTCGCGGAAGAATCGAACACGCCGATGTCGACCGCATCATGTCCGGCCTGTGCGGCGAGCCAGGGTTTGGAGAGCAGTGCCAAATCTCCGCGGAAGCCGTAGCCTGCGGCCTTCGATGCACGCAGTCCTTTCAACACGGCTTCCCCGAGCAAGAACCACCGGCCTGAGGGCGCACCCGTGGGCCGGCCGAGCAGGCCGCTTGAGCCTGCAAGCGCCAACGCCATCGCGTGCGCCAATCGATCCTGGTCGTGGCCGCTCAGGCACGATGCCGTGACCGCGGCCATCAGCGGGGCTGCGACAAGCGTCGGCCAAACGCCGCCCGCTAGCGCCTTGGCGCCGCCAATTCCCATTCCGAGGCTCAGCCCCGCCGCGTAACCGGCGGCGACCGCCCGGTCGAAATCCTCGCCCACGGCACCCAAGGCGAGCGCGACCGGGATCACGACAGCGCCCGGTGTGACGCAGGATGGCAGATGGATGTCGTCGCATTCCGAGAGCCGCGTGATCGCCGCCGCCGCCGCTACGCGTTCGGATATATCGGACCCATGACCATACAGCTCTGCGAGGGATTTACCCTCCTTCGTCCGAACGCCCGCAAGAAATGCCGCGACCGTGTCCATCACATGCAGGCCGATGATTTCCGGCGAACTCCGTGTGGTCAGAAGCTGCTCGGCCCATGATTGCAGGATCATGGAGAATGTCCTCAGGCGAGACAGGCAAGCCCGGCGCCGCACCAGGGCACGCCATCGATCGTCAAGCCGACAGTCGCAACCAGCGCGGGCACATGCCCGGATGTCTCGGTTGGTTCCCGCGATGATGCGATCACGGCCAATGGGCGAGTGCCCATCGGGCTTTCCGCCATCCAGCCGACAAGCTCCGCACCCGGAAGACGTTCGGTGCCCGCGGCAATCTGATCGCGAAGTGCGGCAGCCGCATCGATGTTCGCGAGCAAAGCCTTGAACCAAGTGTCGGCACGCCGGATGGGCTGCGCATCCGCCTTATCGCGCGAATAGGTTTTCGTCTGACGAATCCAAGCGCCCTTGTAGGCGAGACTCGCGCGCATCGCGAAGCGGCGACCTAAGGGCCGGTTCCCGGACAGGCGCACGAAGCGCCGGTCCGAATCCAGATCGGGAGCAATCGCCACATAGACCTCTTCGGCGCCTTGAAGCCGCGCAAATTCTTCGACGGCGCCCACGGCTGCGCCCACATCCGTGGATGCGCCGAACCTCAAACGCTCAAGCGCGGCTTGCGCCATCGATTGCGCTTTTCCGAGAAGGCGGCGTTCGACATCATCCAAATGCGCGCGCGCCGCGGCAAAGACTTCGGAGCCGTCGACGATCTCGACGCCGGGAAGCGCCGCGGCGATTTCGCCATAGAGTCCGGACGGAAAATTGTCGAGTTCGAGAATGGCGAGGCGGCGTATGCCACCGCCCGCTGCCAATTTCTGCCCCAGAACCGTGCCCGGTGTCGGTGAGGTGACGAGGTCGCCAATCGGTTTTACCGATTGAATCCAACTGCCGACGCGTTTGGAGAGCGTGGTTGCAAATATAGGCTCACCCAATCGCGGCACGAGAAGGACGCCATCGGCCCAATAGGGCGAGAATGCGGTGAGATAGGACACGGCGCCCGAGCGGATGAAGTTCGTGTAGAGCAGGATCCCATCCTGTCCGGCCGCCGCCATCGCGCTTTGCAGGCGCTGGACGCGTTGTTTCAGCGCCTCGATCGGTATCTCGTCCGCATCCCACGCCATCAGCCCGCGTCGCATCGTTTGCTCCTAATGGGCCGGTACGGTGAACAATTCACGCGGCGTTCGTGTCAGGACATCGGCACCGGTCGCGGTTACGATCACCGCATCGCCTAAGACCATATATCCCACGTCGGGGTGATAGGTGTTGGGATGCACGATCATGGTCATGCCTGCCTCGATTGGAGTCGTCACGTTTTCAAGAATGTGCGGCTTGGTGTCGACGAAGAGTCCGAGGCCGTGGCCCCGTACCCTGGTATAGGCATCGGTGACATAGTCGCCGAGGCCGTGACCGCGGAAGATTTCGTTCTCGGCGCGCGCAATGTCGGCTGCTGTAATCCCGGGCTTGATCGCGGCAATGCCCGCTTCAAGCGCATCGCGATAGACAAGAAAAGCGCCGCGCTGTTCAGCACTCGCCTCGCCGAGAACCAGCGTCCGGCAGATCTGCAGATAATATCCGTTGATGCAGGGGGTGAGCTCCGTGGTGACGAGGTCTCCGCGCTTGAGCTTCTTGCCCATCGGCGGCGCCATCCCACGCACCTCCTTGCCGCCGACGCCGATGATCATGAAATTGTCGTCGACGCCGCGGGACCGGAAGAAGGCTTCGACTTCGGCGACCAGCTCGTAATCGGCCCGGCCCGCGCGGGCCGCATTCCGGAACACGTCATAGCCTTCGTCGGCCATATGGGCCGCCGCCCGCATGGCCGCGATTTCGCAGTCGAGCTTCTTCATCAAAAGGCGGTCCATCATCGCCGTGCGGTCGCCAATGCCGAGATCCTTCGAACGCGACGCGAGACGCTGCGGCATCAACCGCTTGGGCGCGGCTCCGATGCGGGAATTGCCGGCGCGCTCCAAAAGCGCCTCCACCTCCGCCAGCATGGCCGGGGCGTGGATGATGTCGATACCGGAGGTTTCGACCTCGGCACGCTCGGCTTCGAGCGCGCTGTCCAGGAACAGCCTCGTGTTCCCGTCGCGGCGGACGACTGCTAGGCCTTCGCCTTCCAATATGCCGTAATCGGCCGCGTAGCGCAGGTAATCGCTTTGCCAGGCATTGCCATAGACGACGAGGATATCCACCCCGTCTTCCGCCATGGCTTGCGCGAGCCGGTTGCGGCGCGCCGCGGCGATTTCGGCAGTCTTCATCCCCGGCCTCCGGAATAGGCCGCTGCTCCCGATGGCGAGATGAAACCTTCGGCAAGATCGCGCTCGATATCTTGCGCGTTTCGTTCCGACGGATCGCCATAGCCGCCGCCCCCAGCGGTGAGGAAGGTCACCTTATCGCCCGCTTGAAGCTCGATCTCCGTCTCCTTATTGACCATGGTTTCCGATCCATTGCTCCGCGTGATGATGGCGAGGTTGAAGGCTCCTTCACGGCCGCCATGAAGTCCCCAGGGTGGATCGGTGATCCGCTCCAGATTGATGTTCACTTTGCACTTCTGCAGGCAGCGATAGGCCATCACCACGCCCAATCCCCCGCGGTAGCGGCCCGCGCCGCCGCTGTCCGGGCGAAGTGCGTGCTCTTCGATCAGGAACGGATATTTGATCTCCTGCAATTCGATCGGTGTGTTGCGGACATCGCCCTGGCAGATCGAAACGCTCGCGGATTCGCCGTCCTCTTGGGGACGTCCGCCCCAGCCGCCCCCGAAGATATTCAGCAGCAGGAACCGGCTGCCATCATCCTCGCGGAAGCCGAAAAAGGAACAGCCGCCCATGTCGCCTTTGTGCGCGGCCGGCACCCTGTCGGGGATGGCAGGCGCCAGGGCCTTCAGAATCGTATCGACGACGGTGGGAAGGGCGATGCTCCACAGGCCCAAGGCCGCCGGCGGCTTTGCGCTCAACATCGTGCCTTCGGGAAGAATGACTTCGAGGGGGCGGAAACATCCCTCATCGACGTCGAGATCCGGCGAGGTCAGCGCCTTGAAGGCGACGCGCGCCGCTGCAATGCCGCCCGATCGCCCGGAATTCAACGGACTCGCCACTTGCTTGTGCATCTCGCTGAAGTCCACAATCATGGTCGAGCCCTTGACGATGACTTTGACCTTGATCCGCAAGCGGACATTGAGATTGCGCCCGTCATTGTCGAGGAAGCTTTCCGCTTCGTATTCGCCGTCGGGAATGGTTTCGACCACCCGGCGTGCTGCCGCTTCGGCCTGATCCCAAACGACCGCGATGCAGTCTTCCACGGTCTCGCGCCCGTAGCGGCTCAGCAGCTCCGCATAGCGCTGCGCGCCCATCTGGCAGGCGGCGACCTGGGCTCTCAGATCGCCGAGGCTGGCATCGGGGTAGCGGATATTGTCGCGCAGGATCTGCCAGAGCGTCTCATTGCGCTTTCCCTCCTCATAGATCTTGAGCGAGCGGAGCTGCAATCCTTCTCCATAAATCTCCGTGGTGGCGCTCGAGCCGAAGCCCTGCCGCATGCCGCCAATATCCACCCAATGGGCTCGGTTGGCGGCAAATCCCACCAGCTCTCCCTGGTGAAAACACGGCGCGTAGATCACCACATTGTTCAGATGCTGGCCGCACACGCCGGCGTGATTCATCACCACGATGTCGCCTGGCTTGAAGCCGTCGAGACCGTATCGTTGAATGCCGTCTTCCACCGCGGGCCCGAGATCGGCAAGGAAGATCGGCAGGCCGCCGCGATTCTGCGAGATCATCCGCCCCTTCGCGTCGAGCAGGCCGCAGCAATAATCGCGCACCTCGTAGATCATCATGTTGTAGGCGGATTTGGCGAGTACGTTCGCCATCTCGTCCGCATAGGCGACGACGGCGTTGCGAACGACCTCGATCGTGATGGGATGGGATTTGGTCACGAATGGACCTCTTGACCGATGGTGATGTCCAGATGTCCAGCCGCGGTGACGGAAGCTGCGTCACCGGGATGGATCAGCGTGGTCGCGTTGGGCTCTTCGATGATGGCGGGGCCATCGATGGTGATGCCGGCCGGCAGGGACGGCCGCCAGAGGATTCGTGTCTTCAGCGGCCGGTCCGGATCGTCGAAGATAACCTCGCGCGCCGATTCTTCGATTCCGCCCTCGGCTCGCCAGGGCTCGTTCAGCCAGCGTTCGGCCAGATTGTCCTCGCGCGCGGCCGTCACCACAAGACGGAGGCTGACGATTTCCATTGATTCGTCGGGCGCGGATTGGCTGTAGCGCTTGGCGTGCTCGGTATGAAACAGTTTGCGCAAGGGGCCAAGATCGCCGGTCAGCCATTTCGGGCTACTCACCGGGATGGGAATGGTGTGCTCCTGACCGACATAACGCAGATTGGCATAGAAGGCGAAATCTGCGGCCTTCTTCGCGATGCCATCGCGCGCGATTTGGTCCTCTCCCGCTCGGGTGAGCTCACCAAATACCGCTTCGACGGGCGGTGTATCGAGCGAGCCGAGCTTGCCGATGAGGGTGCGAACGAAATCCTGCCGCCACGAAGCCATCAGCATTCCGAGAGCCGAGAATGTTCCCGGCAGTTTGGGAACGACCACTCGCGGAATAAAAATCTCGCGCGCAATTGCGCCGGAGTGTAACGGCCCGCCGCCGCCAAAGGCGATCAACGCCGTATCGCGCGGATCCACGCCTTTATTGACGGAGACGGCGCGCACCGCGAGCGACATCGCGCTATCTGCGATGCGGATGATGCCGAGCGCGGCGTCAGCTACGCTCAAATGCAGCGGGTCGGCGATTCTTTCCTGTATGGCGCACCTGGCGGCCGCCACATCGAGCGGCATCTTGCCGTTCAGGAAGCGCCGCGGATTGATCCGTCCAAGGACCAGATTCGCGTCCGTCACCACCGGGTCCACCTGACCCTTGCCGTAGCAGGCAGGTCCGGGATCGGCGCCCGCGCTTTGCGGCCCGACATGAATACCGCCATTCGCATCGACCCAGGCGATGGAGCCGCCGCCGGCCCCGATTTCGACAATGTCGACCACGGGGAGCTGCATCGGCTGGCCGCTTGCCTGGCCGCCGATCACATAGCCCTCCTCGATGGCGGGCGCGCCATTGGTGATAAGGCTGGTCTTGGCGGTGGTCCCTCCCATATCGAAGCCGATGCAACGTTCCAGGCCCAGATCAGCTGCGAGACGGCCCGCCCCGATCATGCCCGCGACGGGCCCGGACTCCATCATGGAAACCGGTTGCTCCTGCGCGAGCGTGATGGACATCACGCCGCCATTGGACCGCATGATCTGGATCTTGCCGTCAAAGCGCTCAGCTCGCAGATAGGTCTCGAGCCTGCGAAGATAGGCCTCGACCCGCGGTCCGACATAGGCGTTGAGCGTGGTCGTCGAGGTGCGCTCATATTCCCGGTACTCGCGCAGGATCTCGTGCGAGAGCGTGACGAACACATCCGGCATCGCCTGGCGCAGCATCTCTCCGATGCGCCGCTCATGCTCCGGATTTGCATAGGCATGGAGCAGGCACACCGCCACGGCCTCGACGCGGCGCTTGCGCAGCGTGACGGCCAGCTCTTCGACCGCAGCCTGATCGAGAGAAATCAATACCTCGCCCCGAGGATTGATCCGCTCGGGGACTTCAAAGGTCAAATCGCGCGCCACTAAAGGCTTCGGACGATGAAAGAAAAGATTGAATGCCTCGATGCGATTGCCCCGCCCGATCGCATAGACATCCCGGAACCCCTTGGTGGTGACGAGCGCCGTGCGGGCGCCCTTGCGCTCGAGCACCGTATTGATCGCGACCGTCGAACCGTGGAGCACTTCGGACAGGCTTGCGCTATCGACTTTCGCCAGATCGATGGTATCGGCGACCCCTTGCGTCGGATCGGCCGGGACGGTGGACGCCTTCGACGTGACGATCCGGCCGTCGATGCAGCCGACGAGATCCGTAAAGGTTCCCCCGATATCAACGCCCACAAGGTTCATAAGACCATATATCCGCAAGCGAGCGCACCGGGCGTTCGATGCCATGATAAAGTCAAATTAGCTGGGATGAACCGGAAAAAATGTACGCGCTGCCGCACTTGTCGTAAATGGCTCCGAGCTCCGAGGAACTAGCTTCAGGGAGCTAGGGCCTTCCACCGTCCTCCGTTCAGTAGGCGCTAAGATAGTCGCGGGAATAGCCGACCACCCGCCGCGCCCGTTTGATGACCGTGAAACGGCATCGGCCAGCACGCGACGCCCATCTTCCGTCAAAGCCCGTTTCAGCGTCGGCAGGCGCACACCGCGCATGACGTTTTAGATTGCGAACCGAAGGTAATCGTCCGGCAGAACCTCGGACCTAGCGTGCCGAAAGTCAGATTTGACGCGAGAACAATATGGGAACAGAATTGTTCCCGTTGGTCAATCTGGGGTTATTCCAACGGAGGGTCGACATGGCGAAGGATCAATTGTTCGTAGAGCGTCGTCCGCAGGGAGATTATGCCGTGAGGAAACCCGATTCAGAGAGAGCGAGCGACGTTCTTCCTACCCAGGCGGAAGCGATAGAGCGTGCCCGAGAGCTGAACCCGGGCAAATCACCACTGGTCGAACGCGTTCGGTATACAAATGTCGGCAAGCCGGACAAGTGGCGCAAGCCATAACCCGCGCGCGCAAGCCAACCAGGCTTTATTGAGCGCCGTCCAGATGAACATCTTTGAATTCATAACTCAGGATGAGATTGACGAACTGCCGGAAGATCCAAATTGGGCTTTCGTTAATTTTGTTCGCCACGCTCAACGTCGCCTAACGGAATACTCGCAAGCGATAAGCTCTAATGACGAAGAGGGCTGGCGTGCGATACAGGACGCCCAATACAGTTTCAAAAACGTGGTCGTCGCCGCTGCAAAGCAGTACGGAATAGAGCCGTTCATGTCTACCAGCGTGCCACACCTAAACCGGGTTGGTGCGGACGATTACCGGCAATTCATAGCCGATCTCGACCATTACATGACACAGCTGGTGCTCGATCACAGCATCCGCGGAAAACGCGAATCCGTTTTCATCGCAACCCCAGTTAAAGATAAAATCCGCGTCTACGTTTACGAACTAAAGAAATGCATCGACGCCGCAGACATTACCGATGCCAAGCGCGCGGCGCTCTTGGATAAGTTGGCCGACTTTGAAAGGGAACTCGACAAACGCAGGTTAAGTTTGTGGGCGGTTATGACCATTACGTTCACGATATTGTCCGTGCCCGGGGGTGTTTGGTCATCGGTAGATATCGTGTCAAAGTTGACTTCGAATATTCTGCAAACCGTCGGTGAAGCGAAGGCGACTGATGATGAAACTCGTCAACTCATTCCTACGCAAGAGCCTAAGGCGCTAATGCCACCTCGCAAGCCAGAGGAGGAAGTAGTGGACAAGAAACGGTCATTTCAACGAGGCGATCTTGACGATGAAATACCGTTCTAATGGGTGATGATCACACTTACAGTTACGATGTCTTTGACCGCTTTACGGAGCGTTGGCCGCAGGTCGGTGATCGGCTGCTTGTCCCTGGACGTGACTCGTTTTTGGCGGAGGATGCCGACGAACGGAATTATCGCATGCTGCG
>JAXDMY010000116.1:0-3725 GCA_034665805.1 Alphaproteobacteria bacterium | reverse complement strand
GCGATGCCTATGAGCGCACCTTCATGGCGGTGGCCGAACTCAAGCGCCATATCGATGCGGCCGAGCTCGATGCGCTCATCATCGTGGGCGATGATCAGCACGAACTCTTTCAGGACTCCATGATGCCCGCGCTCGGCATCTATTACGGCAAGACCATCCGCAACGCGGCCCAGGAGAAAACGCCGGAGGGCAATTGGTACAAGTACGCGATGATGCAGCGGTTGGAGCCCCAACATGACGTGCATTATCCCGTTCACGCGGGCCTTGCGTTGCATATGATCATCGAGCTGACCAAAGGCGAGTTCGACCTCTGCGCCTTGCGCGAAATCGCGCCCCATCAATATGAGGGCCACGCCTATTCCTATATTCACCGTACCTATCTCGGAGAGAGGAACCTCCCCGTCGTGCCGGTCATGATGAACACCTATTATGCGCCAAATCCGCCGACGCCCAAGCGCTGCGTGCAGCTGGGTTGCAAGCTCAAAGAGGTGATCCAGTCTTATCCGGCGGAGCTGAAAGTCGGCATTCTCGCCTCGGGCGGCTTATCGCATTTCGTCGTTGATGAGGAGCTGGACCGGGGCGTGATCCAAGCCTTGCGCGAAAAGGACCTCGATCATCTGGCGAGGCTCGATCCCAAGCGCTTGCAGGCGGGAAGCTCGGAGATCAGGAGCTGGATCGTGATCGCCGCGAGTGCGGCGGCCGCCGATCTCAATCTCGACTGGGTCGACTATATTGCCGCCTATCGCACGCCGGCCCTGACGGGCGCGGGGCTCGGCTTTGCTCGCTGGTCATAGTGTGGTGGATTTGAAGTTCCTAAGATCTTCGTGGCATTGACGTTTAGGAACTTCAAATCCGAAAACCACACTAGATTCAATAAATTGCTAGTGTGGCTTTGAACCCGAAATTCGCCCAGAGTGTTGCCCAAGCACTTGCGAATTTCGGATTCGCCACACTAGAAACGGAGCTCGCATGAGACAGAAAAGCATCGAAGTGAAAGGGCTCTCGCATCATGGCGCGCCGATTCCCACGGCGTGCCGGGTGGGGCCAATCCTCGTCACCTCGCGCATCATGGGCAAAGATCCCGAGACCGGTGTAATGCCGACCGATCCCGAATCGCAGGCCGTGCTGTGCTTCGAGAATCTGAAGCGGGTGCTCGCCGCGGGCGGGATGGATCTGGGCGACGTGGTCAAGCTGACCGTCTATCTCGTCAGCGATTCCTATCGCACAGCCGTCAACAAGCCCTGGCATGAACATTATCCGGACCCCGAACACCGGCCGACGCGCGACTCGCTGGTCATGCCCTTGAGGGGCGGCAATTTGATCCAGATCGAAGCCTGGGCCATCGCCAAGGAACTCGGTTGAGCGTGTCGTGGTGGGCTAATTCGGACGGGGTAACTTTAATGCTCGCTCGCCTACACCGGCTTCTGTATTGGGCGACCCGCGGGATCGCGGGAATGGTTGCGCTATCCTCCTGTGCATCGATAAGCGATCTTCCGCCGACCCTGAGAGAAAGTGCCGAATGCATTTCCGCTAAATTGAAATCCAAGCCTGGCATAAGCGATGTAGGACTAAGCGTTGGCCGCAATAATGACGGCCCTTTCCCCGTAGTTCGCTACAACTTTACGGATGAGACTGGCCAACGTCGAATAGTCCGATTCGGCATTTTTGAGACGACGATGGGGCCAGCTTACGATCTCGCCATTGCAGGTGGTTTCGCGGTGAGCGTGAACGGAAGCCATATCACGAAAGAAGATATCGGCATGTGGCAAGATCAATGTGGCGTAGGAGGATTTCTTCGCACGTGACGAATCCGAAACCGGCCACTACTGAGCCTCGCTTGTCAGGCGCAAGTCGCGCTCCTATACCCTCGCCGTCTCGACATTTGAAAGGCTCGCCATGAGCGCCAATTCCGCCGCCGATGCCAAGGTCACCATACCGGCCCTGCAGCAGATGAAACGCGACGGGCGCAAGATCGTGGGCATCGTCGCCTGGGATTATCAAATCGCGCAGATCATCGACCGCGCCGGCGTCGATATCATCTCTGTCGGCGACACGGTGGGCATCAATCTGTGGGGCCACCCGACGCCTTTGGAAGTCACCATGGAGGAGATGATCGTCGTCTGCAAAGCGGTGCGGCGCGGCACCAGGCGGGCGCTCGTCAGTTGCGATTTTCCCTTCGGGCCGCTGCAGAAAGGGGTGGACTCCGCGGTCAAGGCCGCCATCCGGCTGGTCAAGGAAGCGGGCGCCGACATCATCAAGCTCGACGGGGCCGCCGATTTCCCCGAGGCGGTGCGCGCGATTGCCCGCGCGGGCATTCCGGTCTTCGCGCAATTCGGGATCACGCCCCAGACCGCGCTCGCCTATGGCATGCAGTACAGCGCCATGAACAAGCCGGGCGCGGAGCTGGCCGCCGATATGGCCGCCAAGATGGTGGACGATGCCAAGAGGCTGGAAGACGCAGGCGCCTCGCTACTCGATTTCACCAATTCGGGGCCCGTCGCCGGCGTGGCGGTCGTGCGCGCGGTTTCGATTCCCGTGATCGGTGGTTTCGGGGGTGGGCCGTGGCTGGACGGCCGGATGCGCATGGCCCATGCGGCGATCGGCTATGGCGCCGCGGCGCTCGATGGCAGGGGCGAGAATTACGCCAATGTCGCCAAGACGACGCTGGAAGCCATTACAGCCCTTGCCGAGGATGTGCGGGCGGCGCGCCAGATCAAGGGTTCGGCGCCGGCGAAACTGCCCTAGTGTGGTGAATTTGAAGTTCCTAGTATCAGCATGGCACCCGCGGTTAGGAACTTCAAATTTGAGAACCACACTAGAATCAATAGATTGCTAGTGTGGCTTTGAATCCGAAATTCGCTCGCAAGAGCTGCCCCCGGGGTATGGCGAATTTCGGATTCGCCACACTAGGTCGCCAGGACGCGGATTTCCGTTTAAGTTCTCAAAAGGGAAGATCGGTCGCATCGGGAGGAGCCGTTTATGGGCATGCCGTACGGGAAATTGCTGAAGGGATCGGCGCTGGTCCTCGCGGTGGCAGGCACCGTCGCGCTGTTTCATCAGGCCGCGAACTCCGCCGAAGGCGGCGCGGTGCCGAAATTCACGTATGACGGAAGCTGGCCGAAACTGCCGCTGCCGAACCAATGGACCTTCGAAGGCATCACCGGCCTTGCCGTGGACAAGGACGACGTGATCTGGGTGCTCAACCGCCCGGGCGATTTCGATATCGATCCGATCTTCCACGTGCCGGAGAAGACCGAGAACTACGCCGCCCTCAATCCGCCGACGGCCCTGTGCTGCCTGAAACCCGAAGGCATCCTCGCCTTCGACATGAAGGGCAATCTGCTGCGCCATTGGAACCAGGCGGACAAGATCGACGGGCACCTCATCCTCACTGACAAAGCCGGCAATATCTGGATCGGCTCGGACACGATGCGCAAATACACCAAGGACGGGAAACTCCTGGGCGCGATCGAGCGCGTCTCCGAATCGACGCCCAAGCCCGGTGCCTTCCCCGCCGATACGCCGGTGATTGTGGGCCGCATCGAAGGCGGCGAGTTCGACGAAGATGCGCGCGAAATCTTTGTCACCGACAGCTATTTACGCGGCCGCGTGCTCGTCTTCGACATGGACAGCATGAAGTTCAAGCGTGGCTGGGGCGCCTATGGCAAGCCGCTGAAAGAGATCAATTTCGATCCGATGGCGAAATATGATCCGAAGGGTCCGCC
>JAXDMY010000115.1:0-3390 GCA_034665805.1 Alphaproteobacteria bacterium | reverse complement strand
TTTTCGCGCCGTGCGATTGTTGTCTGATAAGGGAATCGCTCGGCCTTGTCTCAACGTCTGATCGTGCGGCTGGCGGCCATCGCGAAAGGAGCGCCGGCCGTGGAACAGTGATGGTCCGAAACGCTCTTGACGCACTCGGACAGCAAATCACCGGACGCAGAATGGCTAACGTCACCCAGACTGATGATGCCGACCATCCGCTTGCTCTTGTTCATGACCGGCAGCCTGCGGACCTTCAGCTTCTCCATGTGATGCACCGCCTTTGCGAGGTCATCGTCCTCCCGGCAACAATGGATGCCTTCGGTCATCACATCGCGCGCCATCGCGCGGCCAGCGTCGAAGTTGGCGCTCGCAAGCCCTTTGCAGACGATGTCGCGGTCGGTCACCATCCCGATCAGTCGGTCGTCCTCCCCGATCGGAATGCAGCCGATGTCATGCTCCCGCATCAATTTCGCGAGTTCGGTAACAGGGGTGTTGGGGCTGACCCAGTCGACACCCTTATGCATCACGTCTTTGACTTTCATGGCGGACCTCCGTTTCTTGAAGTTTCAGACGCACCTGATGCAGTGCAGCACAGCCGCTTTTTCTCGGCCAATCTACGAAGCGTAATCCGACTCCTTGCGGTCGAGCATACGCTTCAGGGCGTCGAAGTGCCGCTGGGCCGGGGTGGGGCCCTCGTAGAGGCCGGCCCCTCCGATGTCGCGCTTGGTCTTCTCGACGACGGCGGCAGGGAGCTGCTTCAGCGGTTGTCCGGTCCACATCGCGTAGAGCTGAACCTGCGCCGCGCGTTCGATGTAATAGAGCCGGTCATAGGCGTCGGCGACGGTGTTGCCCACCGTGGTGATGCCGTGGTTGGCCATGAACAGCACCGTCTTGTCGCCGATCACTTTTGCGAGGCGAGCGCCTTCGGCGGGGTCAAGCGCCGGGCCGGTGTACTGGTCGTCATATGCGATCTCTCCCATCATCCCGACCTCGGTCTGGCCGATCTCCTTGATGCGCGGGTCTTCGAGACGCGTCAGCGCACTGGCATACGGCATGTGGGTATGAAACACGGCTTTGGCCTGTGGCCGCGCCTTGTGGATCGGTGCGTGGATGCAGTAGCAGGAGCGTTCCACCTCGCCGGCGCCGCGCTTGCTCTTGCCGTCGTCGATACCGACTTCCATGAAGGACGAGGCGGTTACTTCCGACCAATGCATCCCGAATGGAATTTGATAGTAGCGGTCGCTGCGGCCCGGCACGACCAGGGTCAGGTGGTTGAAGATCCCCTCGCTGAAACCCTGCATGAAGGCCAGCCGGTGCGCCGCCGCAAGATCGACGCGCGCCTGCCATTCCTCGGCGCTGTAATCTTGAAGCGCTTTCGGCGAAACCCTGAACTGCATGGGCATCCTCCTTGATTGTCGTCCGCAGACCGCTTCAGCGGAGGGCTCGGACCGGTTTTCTTGTACCAAGCATTGTAGCGCAATTTGAAACAGCCGTGGCTGAAATTGCAGCGCGCCTCCCATCTCTATTTGCGGGTGCGGGCCACTGCTCCCCTCCACCGTCGTCCCTGCGAAAGCAGGGACCCATACCGCGAGGTCTTTCCGTGTCGCGATATGGTCGACGCCCTTCGCAATAACTAACGCCGGTGGCTATGGGTCCCTGCGTTCGCATTAGGGCATGCACACATCTGGTGCGACGGATTGACTCAGGTTCTGGCTAGGGGATTCCAGAATCGGGAATTCGTGTGATTTGTATTGCGACACTTCGGCTTTAGCAGAGGTGTCGGCATGCTGGTGCAGATTGACTGGTCATTGGGTCGGTTCGGGGATCGTCGTCTCGATAAAGGGGGGCGGCGCTCATCGAATGCATGGTCGCGGGCAAGGATGTCTGCCTGCGGCGGCTGGCAAGAGGGGGCCGCGCCCGGGAAGTGCGGTTTAACCGCTTTCTCGGCAATGCCAAGGTGACGACCGCACGCTTGATCGAAAGCTGGAGCGAAGGCACGGCGGCGGCAGCGGAAGGCCGCCATGTCCTGGCGATCCAGGACACCAGCGAAATCAATTTTGCCACCACTGCAGAACGCCGGCGCGGGCTCGGAGAGACCGCCAAGGGCAACACCCGTGGGGTGCTGCTGCACCCGATGCTGGCAGTGGACGCCGAGAGCGGCAGTTGTCTCGGTCTGTTGAGCGGCCAGGTGTGGACCCGCAAGGAACGCCGCAACGTCTCGCACGACCGGCGGGACCTGTCGGACAAGGAATCGCAGCGCTGGACCACCACGGCGCTGGCGGCCAAGCCGCTGCTTGCCAAGGCCGCCATGGTGACGGCGCTCGGTGATCGCGAGAGCGACATCTTTGCCCTTTATGCCAGCGCGGTGGAGCAGCGCTTCCATGTGATCGCCCGCAGCATGCATGATCGCAAGCTCGGGGACGGTATCGGCCTATATGCGGCCAGCGAGGCCATGGCGGTCGTGGACCAGCGCGCTATCGTGCTGCCGCCCCGGGCGCAGCGGGCCGAGCGTGTCGCAGTTCTCGACCTGCGCTTCGGCCCGGTGGCTCTGGGTCGGCCGCAAACCAAGTTCCTGCGCCATTTGCCAAAAAGTTTGCCGCTGACCATGGTCGATGTGCGTGAGGCTGATCCTCAGCCCGGTACAGAACCGCTGCACTGGCGGCTTCTCACTACTCATCCGGTGGCGAATGCAGAAGAGGCCTGGCGCATCGTCGAATGGTACAAGCGTCGCTGGCTGATCGAGCAGTTCTTCCGCGTCCTCAAGACGCAAGGCTTCAAGCTCGAAGACAGCCAGATCGCGACCGCCGAGCGGCTCCTCAAGCTGGTCGCGATCGCCGCCAAGGCCGCAGTCATCACTATCCAGCTCTTGCAGGCGCGCGATGGCCGTGACCATCAGCCCGTCCGGCTTGCCTTCGATGCCAACGACGTAGCAACCCTCGCCGCCCTCAACCAAAATCTCGAGGTCCAAAGTAAACGGCTCAAAAACCCGCATCCGCCCGACAGCCTCGCCTGGGCTGCCTGGATTCTCGGCCGCCTCGGCGGCTGGGATGGTTATCCATCATCCAAACCACCAGGTCCCGTCACCATGAAGCACGGCCTCGAATACTTCCACGCCGTCGCCGCAGGATGGATTCTCAGAGATGTGTGCATGCCCTAGTGCGAAAGCAGGGACGACGATGCATAGTGTGGCGCGTCTTGATGTCGTCATTGCGAGCGGTATCGGCTTGGAAACCGTCATTGCGAGGAGCGAAGCGACGAAGCAATCCATTGTCACCTTGTCCTTGGCTATGGATTGCTTCGCTTCGCTCGCAATGACAGTCTCAAAACCATCTTGGCTGTTTGAAATTGAAGTTGATGTGTGCGAAGCGCTCCATAAGCTCGCCCTGCGAAACGCGCTCCTCATGTCCG
>JAXDMY010000114.1:0-14799 GCA_034665805.1 Alphaproteobacteria bacterium | reverse complement strand
ACACTTCGGGCTTGGTGCCCACAAAGAGGCCCATGCCCGGGTCGAGGATCAGGCGGTCGCGCGAGATACCGGCTTGGGTAAGCGCCTCGATGCGCATATCGAAGAAATCGGCGATCCGGCCCATGATCGTGGTGGGGTCAGTGTCGATCTTCTGGGCCTTCCCGGCGCCTTGGACCGCATGCATGACGATCAGCTTGGCCTTGGCCGCAGCCAGATAGGGATAGATCGAGGCATCGGCGAAGCCCTGGATGTCGTTCAGATAGGCAACCTCCTCCTCCAGCGCCCAGAGCTGGGTTTCGGACGCGAAGCTGTCGACGGAGAGCTTCCAGCCTTCTTGCTTGGCGGCCAGGACGATAGCGGCGAGGCGGCCGATCTCGACATCGGGCGGAACCGGATCGGAGCTTGGATTGCTGGACGCAGCGCCCACATCGAGCGCGTCCGCGCCCTCGGCGATGAGTTTCCTAGCATGGGCAAGGGCGGCTTCGGGCTCGAGATAACGCCCACCGTCGGAGAAGGAATCCTCCGTGATGTTGAGAATGCCCAAAAGGAGGGGGTGCGCCATCTGGCCTTGCCCGTGAACGCGTTCCGGAAGGACGAAAAGCTTCGTCCCTCATGCCGGGTTTGTCCAGGACGGGGCCCGCCGGCCTAGGTTCCGGGTTGCGGCTCCGGGGAGATCGTGATCCCAGGCTCGCGCGGACGGCCCGCTTGCGGCACGGTCGCGGCGGGCCGCGATTGCGGCTGGGCCTCGGGCTCCTCATACGGTGTGCGCACCGGCCTTTCGCCGCGCAGCAGCGCCTTGATCTCTTCGCCGGTGAGCGTCTCGTATTCGAGCAAACCTTTGGCCAGCGTGTGCAGATCCTCGAGGCGTTCCTGCAGGATCTGTTTGGCGCGGTTGTAGGTCTGTTCGACGATGCGGCGCACCTCCGAATCGATCTTCTGGGCGGTCGCCTCCGACACGCTTTGCGTGCGCGAGACCGAATGGCCAAGGAAGACTTCCTCTTGATTCTCGCCATAGGAGATCGGACCGAGCTCGTCCGACATGCCAAAGCGCGTCACCATGGCCCGGGCCATGCGTGTCGCCATCTCGATGTCGGATTGGGCGCCGGTGGTCACCTTGTCATAGCCGAAGATCAGCTCTTCGGCGATGCGCCCGCCGAAGGCCACGCAGAGATCGGCATTGAGCTTCTGGCGCGTCAGCGACACGGCGTCCCGCTCGGGCAGCCGCATGACCATGCCCAGCGCGCGCCCGCGTGGAATGATGGTCGCTTTGTGAATGGGATCGGAGCCGGTGACGCTGAGAGCCACCAGCGCATGGCCGCCTTCATGATAGGCGGTAAGTTTCTTTTCCTCATCGGTCATGGCGAGCGTGCGGCGTTCCGCACCCATCATCACCTTGTCCTTGGCGTCTTCGAATTCCGCACGGTTGACCAGCCGCTTGCCGCGGCGTGCAGCCAGAAGCGCCGCTTCATTGACGAGATTGGCGAGATCCGCGCCGGAGAAGCCCGGCGTTCCGCGCGCAATCACTTTGGGCTCGACATCGGGCGCCAGCGGCACTTTGCGCATATGCACCTTCAGGATCTTCTCACGGCCCGAAAGATCGGGATTGGGCACCACGATCTGACGGTCGAAACGGCCGGGGCGCAGCAAAGCGGGATCGAGCACGTCGGGCCGGTTGGTGGCCGCGATCAGGATCACGCCTTCATTGGCTTCGAAACCGTCCATCTCGACCAGCAGCTGATTCAGCGTCTGCTCGCGTTCGTCATTGCCGCCGCCAAGACCGGCGCCGCGATGGCGCCCGACCGCGTCGATTTCATCGATGAAAACGATGCAGGGCGCGTTCTTTTTGGCCTGTTCGAACATGTCGCGCACGCGCGATGCACCCACGCCGACGAACATTTCGACGAAGTCGGAGCCGGAAATCGTGAAGAAGGGAACATTCGCTTCGCCGGCGATGGCGCGGGCAAGCAGCGTCTTGCCGGTGCCCGGCGGTCCGACGAGCAGCACGCCCTTGGGAATACGGCCCCCTAGCTTCTGGAACTTTTGGGGATCCTTCAGGAAGTCGACGATTTCGACCAAATCCTCCTTGGCCTCGTCGACGCCCGCCACATCCTCGAAGGTGACGCGCCCCTGTCGCTCGGTCAGCATCTTGGCCCGGCTCTTGCCGAAGCCCATGGCTTTGCCGCCTCCCGCCTGCATCTGCCGCATCAGGAAGATCATGACGGCGACGAACAACAGCATCGGGAACCAGTTGATGAACACCGAGAGCAAGGTGATGTTGTCGCCCTCGGGGCGCACCTTGATGTCCACATTGTGCTCGAGCAGGCGGGAAGTCAGGCTCGGGTCGTCCGGGATGTCGGTCGAGAACTGGGTGCCGTTCTTGAACTGGCCCTCGACATGGGTTCCGGCGATGTTGACCGTCTTGATCTGGTCGCCGACCACCTGCTGGTTGAACTCGCTGAACGAAATGGGTGCACGACCCTGGCGCTGCGCCGGCCCCTGAAAGAGATTGAACAGCGCTACCAGCAGCAGCGCGATGATGATCCAAAGTGCCAGATTGCGGAAATTATTCACGGCCGACCTCTTCCCCGGGCCCGTCGTCGCTGAGAATAACGCCGATGCGCGGATGTTCGTCCAACAGATAGGTACTAAGATACGCCCTTGCCAGTCAGGAAACCGTTAAGAATTGCATCAAACGGCCTGAATGCGCCCTTTCTGGGGCAAATATACCAGCCCTGGTTTGCGATTGGACCCGTTTCCCAAAGAAAACCTCCGCCTGACCGTTTTTTTTGTCACCGGCTGACGATCTTGGTCTTGCGGGGTGATTCGCGAGCAACCAGGAGCGTCTCCGGGCCGAAAACCGCTCGTGCTTTGGGGGCGCGTCCGATCCGGCAGCCTGAAAGCGTGCGCGCACCGGTAAAGGTTCCGCCAATAATCGAATCGAACAAGGGTTCCAGGCGCTCGAAACGGGGCCGGTAGACCTTGCCCGACACGGCCAGCAGCAGCGCCGAGAGCGCCCTCAGCCCGGTCTCGCGATTCGTCCGGGCCAGAGCCGCGGCGTCGAGCAGCGCAAAATCCCGATTCTCCAGCCTGGCATGCGTGGCGAGAAAGGCCTGTGTCGCCGACTCAAGCGCTTCGCGCGCGCGGGAGAGGTGGCCCGCGGCCTCTGCGATTCGCCGCGCAGAAATCCCGGCCACTTCAAACATGGGCAGAGCCTTGCGCAATCGCGCCCGGGCAAAACGCGAATCCTCGTTCATGGGGTCTTCAAGCCAGGGCGTTCCGCGCGCCGTCAGATAGCCACGCAACTCCGCCCGCCCGATGTCCAGCAACGGACGCAAGACCTCCACGTTCGCAATTCCAGCCATAGGAAACGCGGCCCGCGGCCTCATTGCCGACAGGCCGTCGACGCCACTGCCGCGTCCGAGCCGGAGCAGGAAGGTTTCGGCCTGATCGTCCAGCGTGTGCGCGACGAAAAGATTGGGTACGTCATGGACGGCGCACCATTCGCCGAGCAGAGCGTAGCGGATTTCGCGCGCCTTGCCTTCGATGCCCGAAACCGGCTTGCGCCCCTTCCAGGAAAGAATATGGGCCTCGAAGCCTTTCGCAAGGCCCCAGGCTTTGACTTTCGCGGCTTCGTCTTTCGAGCCATCGCGCAGCGCGTGATCGACGATGAGAATAACCGGGGGAACGGCGCGCGTCTGTTCACACCAATCGGCGAACAATTGCATCAGCGCGATGGAATCGCCCCCGCCCGAGACGGCAAGCGCCGCTCGCGCGTTCGGCGCAAAGCCAAGCCGTTTGAGAGCGAGAAAAAACCGCGCGGTTAGATCGCGCTTTGCGCCGGGGACGTTGCTAGCGGCATTTGTTGTTGGTGCGCTCGGCACGCGCCCGCGTCGCGATGGTCGGCGCGGCTTCGGGATATTTTGCGGGGAGCGCGACAAGTGCGGCACAGCCTTCCTTCATCTGGCCGAGTTCGAACAGCGCCAGGCCGAGTTTCAACATGCCTTCGGGGGCACGCTGAGCCTTGGGATATTTCTTCAACAGCTCGGCGAAATCGCGTGCCGCCTCGGGGTAATCCTTTTTCGCAGAATAGGCGATGTCGCCCGTCCAATATAGCGCGTCGGAAGCGCGGTCTTCGTCGGGGTGCGCGTCGGCGAAAGCGCGGAAGGCGTCTTTCGCTTTGTCATATTGCGCGCGCGACAAGAGATTCATGGCATCATCAAATTGACGCTTGGCATCGGTGGGCCTGTTCACTGGCGCAGGCGCGAGCGTGCCGGCCGGTATCTGACCCAGAGTGGCCGGCGGGGCACCGCGCAATGCCGGCGCAGCTTGATCCGGATTGATCGAAGCCAGTTCGTTGCCGGCATCGGAGGGTTGCGCCGGCGGCATGAGCGCGGCGGCGGCACGTGTCTGTTCGGCCTGGAAATCCATCTGCTTTTGCAGACGGTCGGTCTTTTGCGAAAGCAGATCAACCTGATGACCGAGCTCTTCCATTTGTCCGGTCAATCGGCCAAGGCCCTCCTCGAGCTCGCCCATCTGCCGCAAAATCGGATTCAAATCCGGCATCGCGGCTTGTGATTCGGGGGGCGGTGGCGGAGCCGGCGGATTTGGATTCGGATTCGCCGCAGGTGCGGCCGGAGCCGTGCGGTCACCAGGCGTCTTGCGGAACGTCTCGGCTTGCAGGTCGCGCATGTCGCGTTCGAGTCGCTGCAAGCGTTGGATGAGTTCTCGCGAGTCGATCGTCTGCGTCGCCTGCGCTGTGGCCGACTGCACTTCGGCGAGAAAACCGACCACCGCGATTAAAGCTGCGCCGGCTTTCATCCACCTTCCGCTTATCGCTTTCATCGGATCGCCTCATCGTTGCTGAAAAACCGACTCGGTCACTCTATCCCAAAACTTGGTGGAATTAGGGCTTAACGGGAATCGCAAATATGCGGGATCGGACACCAGAAATCTCTGATGTCCGATACCGCAACGTTAACGCTTGAATTCAGGAAACGGCGCCACTCTTGATCGTCGAAACACCGCGCCGGTTCTGCGCCCAGCAGCCGTCGTTCGACTCGACGCAAACGGGACGTTCCTTGCCGTAGGAGATGGTCTCCAGACGTGCCCCCGAAACCCCGAGGCTCGCGAGATAATCCTTCACGGTTTGCGCCCTGCGCGCGCCCAGCGCCAGATTGTACTCGCGCGTGCCGCGCTCGTCGGCATGGCCTTCCAGAATCAGGATCACCGCGCCGAAACGTTGCAGCCATGCGGCCTGTTTCTGCAACACACCGCGCGCACGATCATCGAGATCCGATTTGTCATAGGCGAAAAATACCCTGTCGCCGACATTCACCTGAAAGTCCTGCAGACTGCCGGGCACGATGGATTGCTGCACCGGTGCGGGCGGTCTTGCCGGCGGCGGCGGCGGAGGCGGAGGAGGAGGAGGCGCGGCGGCCGGCGGCGGCGGCGGCGGCATGGCCGCGGGAGGCGGCATCATTTTTTCTCCGCTGCAAGCCGCAACGATAAACAGAACCAAAGAAAGACTCGCCAGTTTTGCGCTGCTCGTTCGTGTGAACATTTCAATGCACCTCCGTTATGCGCAGGCCGCCCCTGGCGATGTGCGCTTTCTAGGGTAATGGTCCCCCAACGATTTTTTTTCGAAACCAAATCTGCTTGGTTAATAGAACAAAATTACGAGATGGGGCTCACTGTATCAAGGGCGACCATGCCGGATCTGAGGCGTCGCCGGGCGAAAGCACACGACGTAGGTTGCGCCCTGTAATATCGATGGACCAGATCTGCGAACCCGCGCCTACGCCCCCGGCGCCCGCCTGTAAGGTCCGCGTGAACATGATGACACGACCATTGGGGGCCCAGCTCGGACCTTCGTCTTGCCAGTCATGGGTGAGAACCCGCTCACCGGACCCGTCGGGACGCATCACGCCAACGCCGAAGGCGCTCGGGGTGATCTTTGTGAAGGCGATCAGGTCGCCACGCGGGCTCCAGACCGGCGTCCCGTTCTTGCCCTCCCCGAAACTGATGCGATGCACATTCGACCCGTCGGCATTCATGACATAAATCTGCTGCGAACCGCCACGGTTGGACTCGAAGGTGATCTGCTTGCCGTCGGGCGAAAAGGACGGGGCGGTATCGATGGCCGGATCGTTGGTCAGGCGCTTAGAGGTCCGGGTCGCCAGATCCATTATGTAGATCTCCGAATTCCCGTTGGTCTCGAGGGCCATAACGACGCTTTTCCCGTCGGGCGAAAAGCGTGGAGAAAATGTCATGTTGGGGAAATTCCCAAGCACTTCCTGACGCCCGGTTTCGAGGTCGAAGAGATAAACGCGCGGCCGGTTCTGGATATAAGACATATAGGCGATCATCTGGGCGGTCGGGTTGAAGCGTGGGGTGAGCACCAAATAATCGCCCTGGGTCAGGAACACCGGATTGGCGCCGTCCTGGTCCATGACCGCAAGGCGCTTGCGGCGGTTGAGCTTGGGACCGGATTCGGAGATGAACACGATTCTGGTGTCGAAATAGCCCTTCTCGCCGGTAATGCGCTCATAGATGGCGTCGGAAACGAGATGGGCGATGCGGCGCCAGTTCTCCGGCGTGGTCGTAAATTGCAGACCCACCATCTGGCTTTCGCCGAATATATCCCATAGGCGGAAATCGACCTTCAGGCGGCCATCGGGTTGCAAAGAGGATTGGCCCGTGACCAAGCCCTGGGCTTGGATCGTGCGCCAATCCCCAAAGCGCGGCGGCGTGTTGATGTCGGTGATTTTCTCGATGAAGGAGGCAGGATTGAGGGAGCGAAATAGACCGGAACGTTCCAGGTCGGCTCGCACTACTGTCGCGACATCCTTGCCCGACTGGCCCGCGCCCAGGAAATCGGGAATGGCCAGTGGAATGGGCTCGGTGACGCCCTGATCCACCCGCACTTGCAGCGCGGCCTGGACAACTGGAAATCCCGCCAGCAGAAAGCCGAGGGCAAGAAGCGCGGTGAATGTCAGATAGCGCCGGAAATGGAAAAGTCTTTCGTGTCTTGCCATCATTCTCAGTCCTAACGGCCAATCATCTTGCTGGGGTCAAATGTCATGACAATCTCATGCCAGGCATCATATTTGTTCGGCGGCAGACGCTTATAGGGCTCGCAGACACTCACCGCGCGCAACGCCGCCTCGGCTGCGGTGCGCATGTAAGGATTGGCAGCCGCCGCGGCACGGGACGCGGGTTCGAGCAGCGGCGGCTGCGCCAAGCTGCCGTCCTGTGCCAGAAAAACGCGCACCTGAACGATCAGTTGCTCCGGATTGGGCGCACCGACCGGAACGTTCCAGCACTCCCGCATCTGGGCCAGCAGCGCATCCTTGAGATCCATCGTGAAGGCATCCTGGGCCCCGAGGCCCTTGACCGTGGTCTCGGCGGGTTTCGCATTGGGCGGAGGAGGCGCGACCGGCTTGGGAGCCCGTTTGTCGAGCAAAGCGAGCACGGTATCGACATCGAATTTCTGTTGGTCGGGCGCGGGCTTGCGCCGCGGCCGCACCGGATTGGGAGGAGCGGAGGCGTTTTTCTGCTCTTCCTTGGGCGGGGACGGCTTGTCGGGCTCGGGAGGCGCAACCTCCGCCTGGGGCGGCGGCGGAGGCGCTGCCTGTGGTTGCGGGGGTGTTGGTTCGGGTGGGGTTTCGGTTTTTGGGGTTTCCTGGGCGGAGGGCGCGATGTTGGTCACATCGGCAATTGTGACCAAATCGACCGGCACGACGGAAGGGATTTCCTCGGATTGCTCGATCGCATGTGGCCAGGCAACGGTGGCGGCCGCAATCACCATCACGTGCAGCACGCCCGACGCGATCATGCTTCGCTTCATCATGCCGTCACGCCCGAATCTTCCTCATCCTGCGCCAGTGTGACGCCGGGTCCTTAAAACGAGCTTTCAACGTCCTGGCGGCTTTTTTGGGGCATCGGTCACCAGGCCGATCCGGGTGAAACCTGCCGAATTCAGGAGACCCATAACCTCCATGACCTTGCCGTAATCCACGGTCTTGTCGCCGCGCACGAAGATGCGCTGATTATAACCATTGTTCGAAATCGCCATCAGCTTGGAAACCAGATCGTCGATTCCGACCGGGGTATTCTGCAGAAAGATCATACCGCCCTTGTCGATGCTGACGGCGAGCGGCTCGCGGTCCTCGCCCAAGGACTTGGCGCGCGTCTGCGGCAAATCGACCGGAACCCCGACGGTGAGCAGCGGCGCCGTCACCATGAAAACGATGAGCAGGACCAGCATCACGTCCACGAAGGGCGTGACATTGATCTCCGACATCGGCCGCCCCCGCCTGCCGCGTTGCCCGCGGGCGGATCGTGGATTATTGACGACGGAGGGCATCAGCGCGACCTCTCGTCGAGTTGGCGCGATAGAAAGGTCGAGAATTCGTCGGCAAAGGATTCGAGCCGCACGGTGTAGCGCCCGAGCTCGTTGACAAAGCGGTTATAGGCAATGACCGCGGGGATGGCCGCGACCAGACCCAGCGCGGTGGCGAAAAGCGCATCCGCGATGCCCGGCGCCACCACAGCCAGCGTCGTGTCCTGGCGCGCCGCGATCGCCTGGAACGCCGTCATGATTCCCCAAACCGTCCCGAACAGACCGACAAAGGGCGCGGTCGATCCCACTGTGGCAAGATAGCTGAGCCCGCGTTCGATCTTTTCCACTTCGCGCTGGATCGAAACGCTCATCACCTTCTCCACGCGGTCCTTGACGCTGGCGAGCTGCGTCTCACGCGGCGGCCCGCCCTCCAAAGAGCGCTTCCATTCGCGCAAAGCTGCGACGAACACGACCGTGAAAGGCTGATCCGCGCGCTGAGCGTGCTGGGCATAAAGTTCATCCAGCGAACGGCCGGACCAGAAATTCTTCTCGAAGCGTTTGGCTTTTCGGTTGAGCGAACCGAAGGCGATCCATTTGTCGATGATCAGAACCCAGGACCAGAACGAGGCGAGGATCAGGAGCGCAAGCACGATTTTCACGACGATATCGGCGCGTAAGAACAGACCCACCGGCGTGAACGCCGCTTCGATCTCGGATCGCGAGTCGACGAGACTGGTATCCACGGTGCCTGCGGGGGCCGCCAGCGGCGCGGCAGCTGCGGGCGCTCCGGTGGGCGCGGCTACGGGCGGCCTGCCTGTCGCCGGGGCCGCGCGCTGGAACTGGGCAAATGCGGACTGTCCGCCGCCGTCCCATGCAAGGCACAGGATCAACGCAAGCAGAGCTGCGGCGACAAAGCGCAAACCCGTCATCACTATCCCTTTTGGGCTGGTCTGAATGAGCGCGTAAGCGGCGAGATCGCGCTTCTCCTCTTTTGGGGACGAACGGAATGATCGGCTTCTAGTGAGCCCATTCAATGATGGCTGAATTTTGACCCTCATCCTTGCGTCCTTGTAAGACGCCCTGCCGCGTCATCCCTCGCGACGGCAGCAGACGCGGCCTTACAAGCGGACAAGGGCATGACATCATTGAGAAAGCCCGAGACTCCTTCGTAGTTCCACCCGGGCCGCGGCAAGATCGGCTCTGAATTCGGCGCTCTGCATCATCAATGCGACCATCGCCGTGGCTTCGATTCTGCCTGATTCGACGTCCGTGGGAAAATGGACGCCGCCGACCACGCGGCTTTCTCCGTAATCCCAGGCGCGCGCAAAGAGTTCGCGGCGCTTCTCGGGCACCATATTGGCAAGCAGAATTCCGGTGACCGCCCCATAGGTCGAATGGCCGCTGGGATAGGAATAGGAAAATGCCGGGGTCGGCCCGGCGGGAAGGCAGGGGGAGCCGGGGCCATGCGGCGCGGTGTTTTGCACCACCGCCCCCGGCGCAATGGCGGTTTCTTGCTGCATCTGGCCTGGGGGGTGAATCTGAGGGTCGGCAAGGAATGGCCGCGGCCGCTCCCAGCAATCCTTGGCAATCCCAACCACGGAACCGGCGTCACGCGCCACCTTGCGGAGGAACGCGGCCACCACCGGCATCTTGTCGGGCACGAAATTTGGCCCCAGCGCGTCGGCGAAGCGGGTGAGATCCGCCTTGGCGTCGGCTTGGGCGAGCCGCATGCGTTCGGGCGTGCTTGCCCTTTGGGTTTGCAGGACGCGCTCCACGTCCCGTTTTTGCTCCGGAGAATTGGGCTCCGGCGGCGGAGGGAGCAGGTTCACGGCGTCGAACGCCCCCGGCGCGAGATAGGGCGCATCAGACAAAGAGAGGGCCGGCGTCGCTCCCAGACAAAGAAGCAATGCTGGCAGGAGGTACAGCTTGCGCATGAGTTTATCCCCCAACGGGCGAGGCCCGTCAGCCGATGGTCAGCTCAGACCAAGGCCTTTGCGAACTTCGGCTTTCACCGCGTCGAAATCGGCGCGGAACTCGGGATTCTTCATCATCGCCTGAACCGCGAGCGTGGCGGCGATATGGCCGCCTTCGAAGTCGGACGGATAGGCCGCCCCGCTGGTGATCCGATTGATGCCAAATTCCCAACCGCGCTCATAAAGCGCTTCGCGCTTCTCGGGCACCATCATGCCCAGGATCAGCGCAACTTCGGCGCCGCTGGTGCTATGGCCGCTCGGATAGGTCGGACCTCCCGCGCCCTTGGCGATGTTTTCCGGCGTCTGGACATCCTTGCTGTATTGGAAGGGGCGCAGCTTCTTGTATTTCTGCTTGATCGGGCCGACGCCAACGCCGCCGTCCTTCTCCACCTTGTCGATGAACGCACCCACCAGGGGGAAATTCGCTTTGGTGAATTTCGGACCCAACACTGGACCGGCGATCGTGTAGACGGTTTGATCGAGATCCCGCTGGATCGCAGCCATCCGCTCCGGAGTCATATTCTTCTCCAGATCCAGGATGGTCTGCAAGTCGCGCTTACCGGCGGGCGAGGCCTCGGCCGGCGGCGGCGGCAGAAGGCCTGGGAAGTCGACGTCGGTGGCGGTGATGTAAGGCTTGTCCGAAAGCGAGGCCGCCGGGGTCGCGGCCAAGCATAGAAGCAGGATGGGGGCTAAAGCGAGCTTGCGCATGGGTTCCTCCGTGGGGGCGGTGTATTATCGAGTTTCCAGAAAGATTTCCAATTTCTTGCGTGTGGAATCGGGCACACGGCGAGGCCGCCCGTCAAGGGTGATGACGCACACCTCGACCACCGCCTTGACCAGGATGTCGCCCATGCGCGCCACGCTCTGGTCGATGCGCATGCGGGCGCCGGCAAGCTCCAGCACGCCGGTACGCACAGTCAGTGCGTCTTCCATCCGGGCCGGGCGGTCGAAATCGATATTCATGCGGCGCACCGCCCAGACCAACGGTTCACTGCCTGCGAACATGTCCTGATGGCCGGCGCCGGACATGCGCAGGAATTCGGAACGTCCCCGTTCCATGAAGCGAAGATAATTCGCGTGATAGACGACGCCGGAGAAATCCGTGTCCTCGTAATAGACGCGGACCGGAAAGACGTGCGTGCGTCCCTCGAACCAGCCGCCGGTAGGTTCTTGCGCTTGACCGTCCATCGAATCCCTAAAGAGCAATCTGCCAATAACCGACGTCGATCCACCGGCCGAATTTGAAACCCACTTCGCTCAGATGCGCGACTTTCTTGAAGCCGCATTTCTCGTGCAAGGCAACGCTGGCCGCATTGGGCAGGGCGATCCCGCCAAGAACCGCGTGGACATGCGGCGCCGCCCGGAGGCGTTCGAGCAAAGCCGAGTATAGTGTGGTTCCGATACCCTTGCGTTGCGCCTTCTCGTGCACATAGATCGTCGAAAAGACCGAATGCCGGTACGCAGAGCGGTCGGTGAAAAAGCCCGCGTAGGCATAGCCGAGAAGCGCGCCATTTTCCTCCGCGACCAGCCATGGGAAATTCTGTGCCACGCTGGCGATGCGCTCGGCCATTTCCGAAATCGGCACTTCGATTTCTTCGAATGAGACGATGGTGTCGCGAATGTGCGGATTGTAAATCCCGCAGATGGCTTCGGCATCGCGCGCGGTCGCAGAGCGAATCGTGATGTCAGGTTTCGTCATCGCCGAAGAGAAGCGGTTGCTGCGGCTTTGGCGTCGGACCCGGGAGCCCCAGATGCGCGTAGGCTTGGCCGGTGAGCATGCGCCCGCGCGGCGTGCGCTGCACCAGGCTCTGCTGGATCAGATAGGGCTCGACGATTTCCTCGATGGCATCGCGCGGCTCACCCAACGCCGCCGCCAGGGTCTCCACGCCGACCGGGCCGCCATTGAAGCCTTCGGCGATCAGTGCGAGATAGCGGCGGTCGAAAGCATCGAGCCCGCGCTTGTCGACCTCTAACCGCGCGAGTGCCGCGTCGGCCACCATTTGGTCGACCTCGACGCGCCCGGCAACGGCTGCGAAATCGCGCACACGCTTCAACAGCCGGCCGGCGATCCGCGGTGTGCCACGCGAGCGCATGGCGATTTCATGAGCGCCATCGGTGCTGAGGGAGAGACCGAGCACGCGTGCGCCGCGCGCCACGATCTGCATCAGCTCCTTGGTCTCATAGAAGGACAGCCGCATCGGAATCCCGAAACGGTCGCGCAAGGGCGTCGTGAGAAGGCCCGAACGCGTGGTGGCGCCGATGAGCGTGAAGGGCGCGAGTTCAATCTTCACCGATCGCGCCGAAGGTCCTTCGCCGATGATCAGGTCGAGCTCAAAATCCTCCATCGCGGGATAAAGGATTTCCTCGACCGCCGGATTGAGGCGGTGGATTTCATCGATGAAAAGCACGTCGCGCGGCTCGAGATTGGTGAGCAGCGCCGCCAGATCGCCGGCGCGCACCAGGACCGGACCCGAAGTGGCGCGGAAGCCGACGCCCAGCTCGCGCGCGACGATCTGTGCGAGCGTCGTCTTGCCCAGACCCGGCGGGCCGGAAAACAGGACATGATCGAGCGGCTCGCCCCGCCCTTTGGCCGCTTCGATGAAGACCGATAGATTCCCGCGCGCCTGCTGCTGGCCGATGAAGTCGGCGAGCCGCTTGGGACGCAGGCTCGCTTCCAACTCGTCCTCTTCGCGGCGTTCGGGCGCGATAAGGCGGTTCGGATCGGGCTTGGGCTTGGCTGCTGGCATGGCTCGACTCAAGATCGCCCGCACTGTGCTTCACTTTGCCTGACGATTGAAGCTTCTTCGCGGAATTACCGCGCCAGCTGGCGCAAGGATTCGCGGATCAGCGCGTCGAGCGGCAAAGCATCGGCATTGGGGCCGGCCGCCTGGCTCGCCCGCGCGATGGCGTCGGCGGCAATCATTTGCGAGTAACCCAGCTTTACCAATGCCGCGATGGCATCGGATTCCACCGGGTGGGGCGCCTGCAGGCCGCCAACGTGCTCGCCCGATTCGACGCTGCGCTGCAGTGCAAGGGCGGGAGCCTTGTCCTTTAATTCGGTGACGATACGCGTTGCGAGCTTGGGGCCGACGCCTTGTGCGCGTCCGACCACCGATTTGTCGCCGAGCACGAGGGCGCGCTCCAGCTCGGAGATCTTCAACGCCGAGAGGATCGCAAGCGCCACGCGCGCGCCCACGCCCTGCACCGTCTGCAGCAGGCGGAACCATTCGCGTTCATCGGCGGCAAGAAAACCGTAGAGCCGGATGGCGTCATCCGAGACCTTGGTCTCGACCGCGAGACTCGCCGTGGAGCCCACGGCCAGACGCGCCAGTGTCGAACTTGCGCAATGCACGATATAACCGACGCCTCCGACATCAATGATGGCATGGTCGGAGCCGACGGAATCGACGCGTCCCGTCAACTTCCCGATCATTGGGCGAGCGCGGCGGCGACGCGCGCGCGCGTGCCGGCAAGATGCGCATGAGCGATGGCGCAGGCCAAAGCATCCGCGGCATCCGCGGTTTCGAAACGCACGGCGGGAAGCAGGCGGCGCACCATCGCCTGGACCTGATTCTTGTCGGCATGACCCACGCCGACGACGGATTTCTTGATGTGGTTGGGCGCATATTCCGCGATCGTCATCCCGGCTTCGGCAGCGGCGAGCAGCGCAATAGCGCGGGCGTGACCGAGCTTCAGCGCCGCCAAAGGATCGCGCGCGACGAAGGCCTGTTCGACCGCAACCGCATCAGGCGCGTGCTTGGTCAGGACCGCGCAAATGCCCTGATGCAGCGCGGCGAGCCGCACGCCCAAGCTCTGCGAGGCTAACGTGACGATGACGCCGTTCGCGACATGGGTGAGCTTGGAACCCGCAACCTCGATCACGCCCCAGCCGGTGCGGGAAAGCCCAGGATCGAATCCGGCGATGCGGACAATGGTCAAATTTGCGGCCTTGCTGAGAATCGGTTCGGGGAGTGTCCCGCATTCCGGGAGCACCGCGCAACTGTACCCAATCCCACCTCCCCCAACGCGGGGAGAGCCTGTCCTCGACTTGATCGGGGATCGCGAGCGCGAAGGCGCGAGCGGGTAGGGGGAGTCCCGATCAAGACCGACCGTCGACGCTCAAGCGCTACGCCGCGGAAAGCTTTTCCAAGAGGGATTCGCTCAATTCATAATTGGCGTAGACGTTTTGCACGTCATCATGATCTTCGAGAACATCCAGCAATTTGGTCAGAGTCTCGCCGGCCTCATCATCGTCCACCGGAACAATATTACCCGGGCGCCAGATGATCTTGGCGCTTTGCGGCGGGCCGAGCTTGGCTTCCAGCGCGTCGCGCACGGCCGCGAAATCTTCCACTCGACAGAGAAATTCATGGCCTTCGCTCGATGAGATGGATTCCTCGGCGCCTGCCTCGATGGCCGCTTCCAGCATGGCGTCGGCATCGCCGATGGCGCCGGGATAGACGATGGCTCCCACGCGGCTGAACA
>JAXDMY010000113.1:0-13388 GCA_034665805.1 Alphaproteobacteria bacterium | reverse complement strand
CGGCACGCTTCGATTTCACCTTGCGCGTGGCTACGCCGAGCGAACTCGCGCCCCGGCCGGCGCTTCGCAAATGGGCGCAGGACTCCGGCGCGAAGATCATCTTCACCGAGAACCCCGAGCAGGCCGTGACGGGCGCCGATTGCGTCGTGACCGACACCTGGGTCTCCATGGGCGACAAGGAGGGAACGCAACGGCACAATCTGCTGAAGCCCTTCCAGGTCAATAAACCGCTAATGATGCGCGCCAAATCCGACGCGATCTTCATGCATTGTCTGCCGGCGCATCGCGGTGAGGAAGTCACCGACGAAGTCATCGACGGACCGCAATCGGTGGTGTTCGATGAGGCCGAAAACCGCTTGCATGTGCAGAAGGCCATTCTCCTTTGGTGTCTGGGGTGATCCCGCTTCCGCTCCGCCCCTTGCAGGGCGCGAACGTTGATCCCAGATAGGTCCATGGACCAATCCCAATACCGGCGAGCGCCTGCGGCGGATTTTGTGCTTCCGTTCGATCTTCCGAATATCGGGATGCGCGGGCGGCTTTTGCGGCTTGATGCGGTGTCCACTCGCGCGCTTGCGGCCCATCCTTTGCCGGAAGGTGGGCAACGCATTCTCGCCGAGGCGCTGGGTTTGTCCGCGCTTCTAGGATCTGCTCTGAAATTCGAGGGTCGTCTCAGTGTTCAAACCAAAGGCGGGGGACCGCTCGACCTTCTGGTGACCGATTATTTTGCCGGTGGCGGCTTGCGCGGCTATGCCCGCATTGATGAGCGCCGGTTCGCCGATTCGGGTAGACCCGGCGATTTTCGGACCCTCGTTGGCGATGGCTCGCTCGCGATCACGATCGAGCCCAAGCGAGGGGCGCAGTCCTACCAGGGTCTGGTGCCACTTTCGCCGGACGGGCTTGCGGCGTCTGCCGAGATCTATTTCGCGCAGAGCGAGCAGCTTCCGACAATGCTGCGGCTTGCCGCCGGGCCCATCTACCGTTCGGGCGCGGGACGCGGGTGGCGCGCCGGCGCGCTGATGGTGCAGGCCGTGCCTGGAGCGAGCCCGGACGGGGGCAGTCCAACCGATGACTGGCAGCGTGTTGCGCTTTTCATGCAGACGCTGGAAGCCATCGAATTGCTTGATACCGAACTTCCGGCCGAGACGGTCCTGTGGCGTCTGTTCCATGAGGACGAGGTCCGCGTGCATCCGAGCCAGACGCTGCATTTCCAATGCAGTTGCGAGGCCGAGCGCGTGCGCGCCGTGCTGAAATCCTACCCTGCTTCGGAGCTGAAAGAATTGCCCGATCCCGACGGGGTGATCCGGACGCGCTGCGAATTCTGCGGCACGGTGTATGAGTTTCCGCTCGAGACGTTCGGCGCCTAGTGTCGTGGTTTCTATGTTCGCAACATTCTTATATCGATCTCCTAGCGAACTTCGAAACCAAAACGACACTAGGAATCAATGCGTTACTAGTGTCCTTTCGATTCCGAAATTCGCCAAAAGGCGATATCGAGATGTTGCGAATTTCGGAATCGGGACACTAGACGAATTCACTCCGTGGCATTGTGTGCGACGCGCCGGAGAAATGCGGCACATGCGTCCAACTGTTCCAGCGCCACGAACTCGTCGGCTTTATGCGCTTGCGCGATCGAGCCCGGGCCGCAAATCACCGCGGGGATTCCTGCGCCCTGAAAGAGGCCAGCTTCGGTGCCATAAGAAACGGCATGAACGTCGTTGCTGCCCGATAATGCGCAAGCGAGCCTGACGGCCGGTGAATTCACATCGCGTGCGAGACCGGGATAGGCAGCTTTAACGCGAGTCTCGAATTGCGCTTCGGGCGCGCCCGCCCGGTAGCGCGGCAGAATTGCGGTTTCGGCGTGCATGAGTGCGCGCGCCACGATCGCATCCGTATCGCGGTCGGGAAGCGCGCGATACTCCCACATCACCCTTGCATCGCGGGCGAGCACGTTCACAGCGGTGCCCCCCGAAACCATGTTCGCCTGGATCGTGGTGAAAGGCGGTTCGAAATATTCATCCCTATCCGTCATCAGCTCGCTTCCCAACGCCGCCAAAGAAGCGATGAATTCCCCGGCCATCATAACGGCGTTGGCGCCGCGCGAAGGCGCGCTCGAATGGCCTTCGCGGCCCCGGACAAGGGTTTCAATGACGGCGCCCGCTTTGTGGGCGCCGACAACGCGCATTTCGGTGGGTTCCCCGATCACGGCAAGCGCAGGCCGGATCCGGGCCGTGTTGAGGTCTTCCAGCAACCGCCGCACGCCGACGCAGCCCACTTCTTCGTCGAAGGAGAAAGCAAAATGGAGCGGGCGCTTCAAATCGAGGGCGGCAAATTCCGGCAGAAGCGCCAAGGCGACGCCGATGAATCCCTTCATATCGGCGGCGCCGCGCCCATAGAGACGACCCTCGCGAATGTCCGCTGCGAAAGGATTGCCGGACCAATCCTGGCCGTCGACGGGAACGACATCGGTGTGACCGGAGAGCACATAGCCGCCGTCCTGCCGCGGCCCCAAACTGCCAAACACATTGGCTTTGGTCTTCGCAGTGTCATAGGTGAGCCGCGTCTTGGCGCCTGCGTGCTCAAGCGCGTCTTGCGCGAACGCGATCAGGTCGAGATTGGAATTGCGGCTTACGGTGTCGAAGGCGATCAGCCTTTGCACCATGTCGAGGATAGGAGGCGCCGACGTCATGGAACGGCGCTAACCGCCGAGACTTTCGGGATTGCGGATCATGGCGAGGAATTCGCGCCGCGTGCGTGAATCTTCACGGAACGCGCCGAGCATGGTGGACGTCACCATGGTCACGCCCGGTTTGTGAACTCCGCGCGTCGTCATGCATTGATGGGCCGCTTCGATCACCACGGCAACGCCTTTCGGTTCCAGAACGTGTTGGATGCAATTGGCGATCTGCGCGTTCATCTTCTCCTGCACCTGAAGGCGGCGCGCATAAGCGTCCACCACGCGGGCGAGCTTGGAAATCCCGACGACCTTGCTGGCGGGGAGATAACCGACATGGGCGCGGCCGATGATCGGCGCAAGATGATGCTCGCAATGAGACTCAAACCGGATATCGCGCAACACGACCATCTCGTCATAACCCTCGACCTCTTCGAAGGTACGCTGGAGGAAAGTGACGGGATCGTCGGCATAGCCGGAAAACCAATCGTCATATGCTCGTGCTACCCGCGCAGGCGTATCGCGCAGGCCCTCGCGGTTGGGATCATCGCCGGCCCAGCGTAGCAGCGTTCGAACGGCGGATTCCGCCTGTTCCCGGGATGGTCTCGGTTCCGCTGGCTGAGGGGTGGCGATCGGGGAACAAGTTCGGGTATCCATGCAGAGGCTCCGATGGGTCGGCTCTATTGTAATTGAAACGCGCAACTAAGCCAGAACGCGGGACCTTTAGTGCCTCTGCCGCGCCTCATAGGGGCTTTCGAGGGCGAACATCGGAATTCCGACTTCGAAGCTTTCGCCGGTCGAAGAGCGCATATGGTAGGACCCGATCATGAATCCGGACGCGGTCTCCAATGGTGTACCGCTGGTGTATTCGTAAGCGCGGCCAGGTGCGATCACCGGTTGCTCGCCAATCACGCCGTCCCCGCGCACCTCGCGAACGCGCCCGCGCGCATCGGTGATCCGCCAATAGCGCGAGAGGAGTTGGACCGGTAATTCGCTCTTGTTCTCGATCGTCACGCGGTAGGACCATAGGAACCGGCTCTCTTCCGGCTCGGATTGATCGTCGAGGAAATTGGGTTCCACCGCGATCCTGATGTTGCGCGTAATCTCTTCGTAAAGGTGTTTGCTCACGCGCGCGGCTCTACCGTGACGTCGGTTTTCACCGAATTGGCAATGAAGCAGCCTTCGTGTGCTTGATGGTGCAGTCTGTCCAAATCGCTTTGCGAAACGCTGACGCCTTGCGACCATTGGACTTGCGGGCGCAAGACGACACGCGTCATCGCCAACTGACCCTTCTCGTTCTTCTCGAGATAACCCACGGCCTCATCACTGTAGGAATCGAGTGAGAAGCGCTTTTTTGCCGCCAAGGCGAGGAAGGTCAGCATATGGCAAGAGGAAAGTGAGGCCACGAAGGCTTCCTCAGGATTGACCCTGGTTGCATCGCCGCGAAACTCCGGAGCGGCAGAGGCAGGTACGGCAAGGCCATCGAACCGCCATTCATGGGCACGATTGTAGCTGTCATAGGTGAATGACTCACTGGTACGCCGCCAAAGGATGGTCGCGTGATGTTCCATGACGATCCTCTCAAATCTTTGCCAGCGCCTGGGCGAGGTCTTCGCATAGATCGGCAGTGTCTTCGAGGCCCACCGAAATTCGCAGCATGCTGTCGGTGACGCCGGCCGCAAGTCGTGCTTCCGGCGTAAGGCGCTGATGGGTGGTTGTGGCCGGATGCGTAAGCAGGCTCTTGGCATCTCCCAGATTGTTGGACAGGTCGACCAGTCTTAGCGCTTTGGCGACTTTGAACGCCTCCTTCTTGCCGCCCATGACTTCGAAGGTCACGACGCCACCGCCGCCCGACATCTGCTTCTTGGCCAGCGCGACCTGCGGATGGTTGGCGGCTGCGTCTTGTTGCCCTTCGCGGAATGGATAGAGCACGCGCCGCACGTTTTCTTGTTTGCTCAGAAAATCGGCGATCTGGCTCGCATTGCGGCAATGCTGGCGCATGCGCAAATCCAGCGTCTCAAGGCTCTTGAGATGGACCCAGGCGTTGAAGGGGCTCATGCACGGTCCGGTGTTGCGCAGGAAGAGTTGGAGGTGGTCCTTGAGGAAGTCTTCCTTACACAGAATGATACCGCCCAGGGCGCGGCCCTGGCCGTCGATATATTTGGTCGAAGAATGCACCACGATGTCGGCGCCGAATTCCATCGGCCGCTGCAGAGCCGGCGAGGCAAAAGCATTATCCACCACCACGCGCGCGCCCGCTTCATGGGCGATATCGGCCACGCCTTTGATGTCGACGATTTCCAGCGTCGGATTCGACGGCGTCTCAAAAAAGGCGAGCTTGGTTTCCGGTCGCATCGCCGCCCGCCAGGCCGAGAGGTCGGCGCCATCGACGATGGTGTTCGAGACGCCAAAACGCGCCAATACGTCCTCGATCACATAACGGATGGCGCCAAACAGAGCCCGAGCCGCCACCACGTGATCGCCCGCTTTGAGACAACAGAAGAACGTAGAGGTAACAGCGGCCATGCCGGACGCGGTGGCACGCCCGACCGGCGCGCCTTCCAGGAGCGCCATGCGCTCCTCAAAGATGGAGATCGTCGGGTTGGCGTAGCGCGTGTAAGTATACCCCGGTGCGCCTTTGAAACGCTCCTCGGCTTCCTCGGGTCCCTCATAGGCAAAGCCCGACGTCAGATAGAGCGCCTCGCTGGTTTCCTGGAACGGGCTACGCCTTTGGCCGCCGCGAACCGCCAGGGTCTGCCGGCGCCAATTTGTCCAATCCTTGTTCGTGGCCATGCCAAATCCGCGCGCGTGAAAGCAAAGCGATAGGGGCCGCCCGCTCACCCGTCAAGCACGACGGCAGGGTTAGGGAACCTCCCCAAAGCCAAGCCGGCCTCACGTTCGGCCTGTTCGCGTTCCCTTGTCAGACTCCGCGTCAATTCCTACTCTTGCGGGGCTTTCACGAGGCGCCGAGGTTGCGACTCCTGCTACTGCGCCACGCAAAGTCGGATTGGTCCGGCAAAGCCGACGATCATGCGAGGCGTCTTTCCGCGCGAGGGAAGAAGACGGCCCCGCGTATGGGCGCCTATATGCGCGCGAAGAGCTACGAGCCTGAACTCGTGCTTTGCTCGACCGCCGAGCGCACAAAGGAGACGCTGGACCTTGTGCTTCCAGCCTTAGCCGGGCAGCCGCAAATCCGCTATGACCGCATCCTCTATCTCGCGGAATGGCCGGTCCTCCTGGCCGAGATTCGTGCCCTAGCCAGCGAAGCATCGCCGCTTATGGTCGTAGGGCACAATCCGGGACTGGAGCAGTTGGCCATAGCGCTCGCCTTACAGGCGCCGAGCGCGGCGGAACGGGGGCGCTTGCAAAAGCTGGCGCAGAAATTTCCCACCGCGGCCCTCGCCGTGTTGGATTTCGAGATTGTCGATTGGGGCAGGTTGAAGCCCGGCGTGGGACGGCTGGTGGACTATATGCGCCCCAAAGATCTCGATGGCGGAAACGGCGGCGATGATGAATGAGTCTGACGAAGGTTCAAGCCGCACCGCGCTGATCACGGGCGCGTCCGCCGGCATCGGCACTGCGCTAGCCCGAGTTTTCGCATCCCATGGTTTCGACCTCGTTTTGACGGGCCGCCGCGCCGACCGCCTCTCCGCGCTGGCGGAAGAATTGCGCAGGATGTATGGAGTGGAAGCGCGTGCGATGCCCGCCGATCTCGCGCGCCTCAAGAGTTGCGCCGAGCTGGTTGGGGCACTCGACGGCGATGGCATCGGTATTGACGCGCTTGTGAACAATGCGGGCTATGGTGTGCCCGGTTTCTACCGGGAGACATCCTGGGAAACACAGCGCGATTTTATCCAAGTCCTGGTCACGGCCCCCTGCGAACTCGCTCATCGCCTGCTTCCGGGCATGATGCGCCGGGGTTACGGCCGCATCCTGAATGTGGCGTCTGTGGCCGGGCTTATGCCCGGCTCCGCAAGCCACACGCTCTACGGCGGGGCAAAGGCGATGTTGATCAAGTTTTCGCAGGCGCTCCACAGCGAACAAAAGGGCAGCGGCGTCTTTGTGAGCGCTCTCTGTCCCGGGTTCACGTCTTCGGAATTTCACGATGTGAACGGCACGCGCGCGGAGATGCGCCGGTTGCCGAAGTTCATGTGGCTTTCAGCCGAACGGGTGGCCGAAGAAGGCTATCGAGCGGTGATGAAAAACGAGCCAATCTGCATTCCGGGCGCGCAGTATCGACTTATCAGCACATTCGCACGACTGCTGCCGTTGAAGGCGGCGCATCGTCTGGGTGAAGCCCGTTCTCGCGTGTTGGCGAAGCAAAAGTAACCCGGGGACGCCGCGCGTCATGAAATCGGCGACTTCGGCGAGCGTCAGTTGCTGCGGCTGGCTTCGGCGAGCGCGAGTTTTGTCCAGCCAAAGGCGATTTCCGGAACCGGCACGCCCATCATGGATGTGGTTCGCTCGGCGATCAGCTTGCCGCCCATCGCCGCGTAAAAGAAACGCGCCGGATTTCCCGCATGTGCCCAGATGACGCAACGCGCATGTCCGCGTTCCGAAAGAGCGGCAAAGGCCCCGGCCAAAAGGGCACGCCCGACCCCGCGCCCCGTCATCAGCGGGTCGACATAAAGGGTATAGACTTCCGCGTCGTAACCAAGCCCGGAATCCCGCGCCCGACCCATGCTGGCCATACCGAGAATCTTTCCCCTGTCGTCTTCTGCGACGTAGACCGCCTCGCGCGCCGCGATGGCGATGGCGTTCCGCCAGCGCGCGCCCTGCCCCTCAACGGTCATACTGGAAAGCAATCGAGCCGGCAGCACCAGAGGATAGGTATCGCGCCATGACTCGACATAGACCCGCGCGACCGCTTCGGCATCGGCCGGCCGCGCTTTCCGGATCGTCAGGTTCACGCCCATGATTCGAGCTTGACCGTATGCGAACGCCGGTTCAAGAAAAATCCGCTTCCTGTCTTGAGCGGAACGGCACTCTCGTCTGCGCGTTATTGACGCAAGTTTGCCCCTGAAGTGATTTCTGTGAATCCGAAAGAATTTCCTGTCTGCGAGCCGCGCTGCGTACAAGCATCGGTCTATTTCCAAGGGGTTTCTCGCGGTACACTACTCTGGGAATCAGCGGCCGAGAATCTGCCGGAAGGGCAATGGCGCCGCTCCTCGCGGGGCATCCGCAGATCGACCGCCCTGGCGAACCGCCGCCCTTCCGGCCTCGTTCGCCGCTGCGACACCCGGCGAGAGATTCGGTTAAGCATGCGTTCATGCGGAATTGGGATCATAGACGCGGTTTTGGCGCCCAGAGGGCCACACCGCCACGCATTCGACATTTTTTTGGAATGTCCTCGTGGGGACCCGACCGAAAGGAGCGGGAGAGATGAGTAACCTCGACGTATTCGATTTGTTCAATCGCGACTACTCGCGCGAACAGCTGGAGACTATGAGTCTGCGTGATTGGCTGCTTGCCGCGCGCGACGACAAGCTGCTTTACGCCTCGCCGGCGGAGCGGATGATCGCCGCCATTGGTGAGCAGGAGCTGCTCGATACGGCCCAGGACCCGAGGCTCGGCCGAATCTTCTTCAATCGTACGATCAAGCGCTACAAGGCGTTTGAAGGTTTCTACGGCATGGAAGACACGATCGAGCGGATCGTGGGCTATTTCAAACATGCGGCGCAGGGCTTGGAAGAGAAGCGGCAGATCCTCTATCTGCTCGGGCCCGTGGGCGGCGGCAAATCCTCGCTCGCCGAACGTCTAAAAGAAATGATGGAGAAGCGGCCAATCTATGTCTTGAAGGCCGGCAATCAGATCAGTCCGGTATTCGAGAGTCCGCTCGGGTTGTTCCGCTCGGGCGATCTGGCCGCCTTGCTCGAAGACAAATATGGCATCGAACGCCATCGTCTAACCGGCGTGATGAGTCCCTGGGCGGTAAAGCGGTTGGACGAATTCGGCGGCGACATTTCAAAATTCGAAGTGGCGAGGCTTTATCCGTCAAAGCTTCGCCAGATCGGGATCTCCAAGACAGAGCCCGGCGACGAGAACAATCAGGATATTTCCGCCCTCGTCGGCAAAGTCGACATCCGCAAACTGGAGCATTTCAGCCAGAACGATCCCGATGCATATTCGTTTTCCGGCGGGCTTTGCCATGCCAACCAGGGTCTCCTCGAATTCGTCGAAATGTTCAAGGCCCCGATCAAGGTGCTGCATCCTCTGCTCACCGCGACCCAGGAAGGCAACTATATCGGCACCGAGACGCTCGGTCCCATTCCCTTCAACGGCGTCATTCTTGCCCACTCGAACGAAGCCGAGTGGCAGGTCTTCAAGGCGAACAAGAACAACGAAGCATTCCTGGACCGCATCTGCGTCATCACGGTCCCCTATTGCCTCAGGGTGTCTGATGAAGTTCAGATTTATAAAAAGCTCCTCAAGGAGAGCCAGCTCGACAAGGCGCCTTGCACGCCGGAAACGCTGGAAATGCTCGGCCGCTTCTGTGTTCTGACGCGATTGAAGGAACACGAGAACTCAAATCTTTATTCCAAGATGCGCGTCTATGACGGCGAGAAGCTGCGCGACACCGATCCCAAAGCCAAGACGCTTCAGGAATACAAGGACGCGGCGGGCGTGGATGAAGGCATGACGGGTATTTCCACGCGATTTGCGTATAAGACGCTTTCAGAGACGTTCAATTACGACCATTCGGAGATCACGGCCGATCCCGTGCACCTGATGTATGTCACCGAACAGGCCATCAAGCGCGAACAATTCCCCGACGATATCGAGAAGAAATATCTCGAATTCATCAAGGCGGAGTTGGCGCCTCGTTATGCGGAGTTCATCGGCAAGGAAATCCAGAAGGCCTATCTGGAATCCTATGGCGAGTACGGGCAGAATCTTTTCGACCGCTACATTGCCTATGCCGACGCATGGATCGAGGATCAGGATTTCAAGGACGCCGACACGGGGCAGCTCCTCGACCGCAATTCGATCGATGCGGAGCTTTCAAAGATCGAAAAGCCTGCCGGCATCGCCAATCCAAAGGACTTCCGCAACGAAGTGGTCAAGTTCGCGCTGCGTTACCGCGCCCAGCATGACGGCAAGAATCCGCAGTGGACGGCTTACGAGAAGATTCGCAACGTCATCGAGAAGCGGATGTTCACCCAAGTGGAGGATCTGCTCCCGGTGATCTCGTTCGAGTCCAAGAAAGACAGCGACACCGAAACCAAGCATAACGAGTTCGTCAAGCGGATGCTGGCGCGCGGTTATACGCAGCGCCAGGTGCGCCGCCTTGTCGAATGGTACATGCGGGTTAACAAGGCGGGGTAGGCGAGGCTCGCCGCCGCCCGAGCGGATACGATGACCTTTTTCATTGACCGGAGGCTGAATCCGAAAGGAAAAAGTCTGGCCAACCGCCAGCGCTTCCTGCGCCGCGCGCGCGCGCAAATTCGCGAAGCGGTGCAAAAGAGCCTGAAGGATTCGGGCGTCGCCGACATCGCGAAGGGGCGCAAAATCCGCATCTCCACGCAAGGGACAAAAGAGCCGCGCTTCCGCCTTGATCCCAAGAAAGGCGGTAAGCGCGATTTCGTGCTGCCCGGCAATAAGGAATTCGTATCCGGCGACCAGATCAAGAAACCGCCGCCCGGCCAAGGCGGAGGTTCAGGCAAAGATGCGGCGACGTCCGGCGATACGGAGGACGACTTCGAATTCACGATGCGTGAGGACGAGATCCTCGACATCTTTTTCGAAGATCTTGAGCTTCCCAACCTGGTACGCACCACGCTTTCCGAAGAGCCATCCCAGCATTGGAAGCGGGCCGGCATCACGACGTCGGGCTCGCCGACCCAAATCAATCTGATCCGCACCATGCGCAATTCCTTCGGCCGCCGCCTCGCGCTCAAACGGCCGACGCTCAAGGACATCAAGGCGATCGAAGAGGAGATTGCGCTGCTGGAGGGAAAAACGGCAGCGGCAGGGGAAGATGCTCGGCTCTTGGCGCTGAAAGCCGAACTGGAACGGCTCGGCGCACGCCGAAAATGGATCGCCTTCATCGATCCGTTGGACGTGCGCTTCAACGCATTCACCGAACAACCTCAGCCCACCAGCCAGGCGGTCATGTTCTGCCTGATGGACGTATCGGGCTCGATGGGCGAGCGCGAGAAGGACTTGGCCAAGCGCTTTTTCGTGCTGCTGCATCTCTTCCTGAAGCGCCGCTACGAGAAAGTGGACATCGTCTTCATCCGCCACACCCATGATGCGCAGGAAGTGGACGAGCAAACATTTTTCTATTCCCGCCAATCAGGCGGCACAATCGTATCCACCGCGCTGGAAAAGATGCTGGAAATCCAGAAGGAGCGATACGCAACAGCGGATTGGAATATCTACGCGGCGCAGGCTTCCGACGGATACACCCAATCGGGCGACGCCAAGCGTTGCGTTGAGCTCCTCGAAACCGAGCTTATGCCGATCTGTCAATATTACGCCTATATCGAGATATTGGACGAACGCGAGATGGAGGTGTTCTCGAGCGAGGAAGCGGGCGCCGAATTGTGGCGCGCTTACCGCATGGTCGCCGAGAATTGGAAGAATTTCGCGACCAAACGCATCGCCAAACCCGCAGACATCTTCCCGGTTTTTCACGAGCTTTTCAAAAGGCAGGAGGCGGCGTGACTGCGCCGCTCTTTACCGAACCGGAGTGGACCTTCGAGACGCTTGATCGGGTCCTGAAGGCGGTGGAGGAAATCGCGATTCAGGACTTAAAGCTCGACATCTATCCCAATCAGATCGAGATCATCTCCACCGAGCAGATGCTGGATGCATATTCCGCGATGGGCATGCCGTTGATGTATCACCACTGGTCGTTCGGCAAGCTGTTTGCGCGCGAGGAGGGCCTTTATCGGGCGGGTCATATCGGCCTGGCATATGAGATGGTGATCAATTCCAACCCGTGCATCTCCTATCTGCTCGAAGAGAACTCGATGACGATGCAGACCATCGTTATCGCGCACGCAGCCTTCGGTCACAATCATTTCTTCAAGAACAATTATCTGTTCCAGCAATGGACGAATGCCGAAAGCATCCTGGAATATCTTGCCTTCGCCAAGCGCTACATCGCCGCCTGCGAGGAGCGCTACGGTCACGCCGAGGTTGAAGCGGTGCTCGATTCCGCGCATGCGCTGATGGATCAGGGCGTGTTCCGCTATCGCAGGCCGCCGCGCCCGTCGCGTGCACGCGTGCTGGAGAAGCAGCGCCGACGCGTCGAGCATGCCGAAGAGGATTACAGCGAGTTGTGGCGCACGCTTCCACAAGGGGCAGAGCCGCCACCGCCGGATCGCAACAGCTGGGACATCGACGAAGCCGACATGCGCGTCAACCCGAAGCTACCGGAAGAGAACCTGCTTTATTTTCTGGAAAAATATTCGCCCGCTCTGAAATCGTGGCAACGCGAAATCCTGCGGATCGTGCGTCACCTCGCTCAGTATTTCTACCCCCAACGTCAGACCAAGGTGATGAACGAGGGTGCTGCCACTTTCGTCCATCACACCATCATGCACATCCTCTATGAGAAGGGCCTCCTCACCGAAGGCGCGATCTTCGAGTTTTTGGCGAGCCACACGGCGGTTGTCTTCCAACCCGAGTTCGACGACCCCCGCTATTCCGGGCTCAATCCTTATGCGCTCGGTTTTGCGATGATGTCGGATATCAGGCGCATCTGCGAGGAGCCGAGCGAAGAAGACCGCGTCTGGTTTCCCACCTTCGCCGGGACCGGCGATTGGCGCGGTGTCCTCAAGAATGCCTGGGCGAACTACCGCGACGAAAGTTTCATCGAACAATTCCTGTCGCCCAAGCTGATGCGCGATTTCCGGCTGTTTGCCCTCGCCGACCAAGCAGACGCGACTGTCCTCAACGTTGCCGCGATCCATGACGAAGGCGGATACCGACGCGTGCGCTCAACGCTTGCGCGCCAATACGATATCAGCGAGGCGGATCCCAATATCCAGGTCACGGGGGCAAATCTGAAGGGCAACAGGAAGTTGTTCCTCGAGCACCGCATGCATCGCGGCGTGCCGCTTCATGCGCAGCTTAAGACCCAAATGATGCCGCACATCGAGCGCCTCTGGGGTCATGATGTGGCATTGGAGGAAATCGCCGGCGATTGATCCCCCGTCTTGCGTCCAAACGCGTATAATCAGACGGCGCTCACCGCAACCACCACATGATGACCGTGCCAAGGCCGATCATCGCCAGCCAGGCGAGGATGATGACGAAGCCTGTCAGCGCCAGGGTTGCCGCGTCCATGCGCGGGCGGGGCTGTCGCGGCTGCGCAAATTGATGCGAATCATAACGGGAGGGGTTAGAGGGTCTCATCGGGCGTCACCGCAGATCTCGTCGACTTCGTCATTCGTCAGGTGCCTGCCGACAAACTTGATTCCCAGTATCGCCTCCACGTCGGCTCCGCCTTCGCGCATAGAGCGGACATAAAGCCTCGCAAAGTCTTCCGATACGTCCTGGGGCGTGCCTTGGGCCGGGCGGAGATCACTCGCGCGCTGCAATCGGGGAAAACCTGATCCATCAAATGGTCCAGCGTTTGGCGCTTCGGGCTGCGGCTCCCACCGTGTTCTTCGCGCGGCGCGAAGCTGCGGATCAAGCAGGACGATGATAATGGCCAGAGCAATCGGCTATGACGGCAACCCGCCGGAATTCCGCGAAGCGCGGGATC
>JAXDMY010000112.1:0-3220 GCA_034665805.1 Alphaproteobacteria bacterium | reverse complement strand
CGAAAAATCGCTGCCCCAGAACGACCTCCGGGCGCCGAATGTCTCGATGACGCGCTTCAGCGGATCGTGGAGATTGCGGAACGGATAGCTTTGCGTCGAATAGCAGGGGAGCGCAGAGACCTTGACGAAGACATTCTCATAACGCGCCGGCGCGCACAGTCTACAAGTCGCTGACCTGGGATCGCGGAAAGGAACTCGCCGATCATCAGCGCTTCACCATGGAAACCAAAATCGCCGTTTATTTCTGCGATCCGCAGAGCCCTTGGCAGCGCGGTTCCAATGAAAACACCAACCGGCTGCTGCGGCAGTACTTCCCTCATGGAACCGATTTGTCGTCGTACTCCCAAGCCCACCTCAACCGCGTAGCACGTCAGCTCAACGAACGGCCTCGGAAAACACTGGACTTCCATACCCCGGCGGAGCGATTTAACGAATGTGTTGCGTCGACCGGTTGAGGTGACCGAGAAACCCAGACATTTCGTTTTTCGAGCCGGTAACCGCCGGAGTTGACCCTTTTCGGTCATAGGGTGAGACCAGGCCCTTTAGGCACCCAAACACAATGATACTGTCTGCATTACCTGCGAGGCATCGGACTGGGCAATTTGCTCGCGGAATGGAAGCGCCTCGCCCATGGGCAAATAGGCCATCAGCGCGGGGTGCGGCCTATATCCGCCGGTTTGGTAAACCTGTACTGTCCGCAACCCTAGGAACCGGCAGGTAACCTCATCCAACTTCTCTTGCATCGGAAGCGGTACAACATCTATCGTGTGGCTATGGCCGACGTGGTGGCGGTGACAAAGCCGCTATGAGCGAGGATATCGGCCGCGCAAACCCAAAGCCGCCCTCCGTGGACCGGCTGTCGCAGCTTTGGCGGCGCATCAACGATCATAAGATGGTGCAATGGGGCGTCGCCTATGTCGCGCTCGCCTATGCCATTCAGCACGCCGTCATCCTGACCAGCGAATCCTTCGATTGGCCGCGCGCGGTGGCGCGGGTCTCCATGCTGCTTTTGGCGTTGGGCCTGCCGGTGGTGATGACGTTCGCCTGGTATCACGGGATTCGCGCCAGCCGGCGCATTTCGGGGCCAGAGCTGACCATCATCTCGATTCTGCTCGTCATCGGATCGCTGTTCTTCTACGTCTTTGTGCAGCCTTCGGAGACCGCATCGGCGGTGCAGCGGACAGGTGTCGCCGCTGCCCGCAACGCATCGCTCAATCCCGGCGGCGCGATTTCCATCGCGGTCATGCCCTTTGCGAATTTGTCGACGGACAAGGCGCAGGAATTCTTCTCCGACGGCATGACGGACGAGATCGCGGGCGCGCTCGCCAAGGTGCCCGATTTGCGCGTCGTCGCGCGCAGCTCGGCCTTCGAGTTCAAAGGCCAGAACAAGGAAGCGCGCGCCATCGGCCAGGCCCTGGGCGCAACGCATCTGATCGAAGGCTCGGTGCGACAGGCGGGAACCCGCGTGCGCATCACCGCTCAACTCATCCGGGCGGATAACGGCTTGCAGATCTGGTCGGACAATTACGACCGCGACCTCACCGACATCTTCGCCATTCAGGAAGACATCGCCCGGGCCATCACGACCTCCTTGCGGATGCCGCTCGGTCTGAAGCCCGGCGAGAATCTGGTGAACAACCGCAGTATCGATCCGCAATCCTACCAGCAATATCTCAAGGCCAAGGCGCTGTTGCGCGCGCGCTCCCTCGACGAAGCGATTGCCGTGCTCGAACCGCTCGTGGCGCACGATCCCAATTTCGCCCCCGCCTGGGCTATTTTGGCGGACAGCTACACGCTGGTCTTCGCATACAATTACGGCTCGACAATCAGCGGCTCCCTCGAAGAGCAACGCCGTGTCTTCCAGACCTCCTTGGACAAAAGGGACATGGCTGCGCGGCAAGCGATTCGCTTGGACCCCAAGCTTCCCGGCGGATATGAGGCGCTGGCTTATGTCGAGGGCAACCGGGCAAGATTGGCCGCTGCCGAGGACCTTTTTCGGCAAGCGCTGGCGCTCGATCCCAACGATCCCGAGGTCCTGGACGGTTACAGTCAATGGATCGTCACCGTCGGCCGTCTCAAGGACGCCTTGCTCCTCAGGGAGCAGCTCCGCGCGTTGGAACCCTTCGTTCCCGTCTACAACTCAGTGACCGCCGAATACCTCCGAATGAATGGGCAAAACGATACCGCGATCACATTGCTCAAGGCGATAAATCCGGGCGGGCCCGCGGTCGGCTTTATTCGCAACCGGGAGCTCGCGAACGCCTATGCGAGGGCCGGACGCTATGGCGAAGCAGCGGATACCCTGCTCGCCATTCCGGCAAATCAGAATCGGGCTTCCCGGCGGTCCGTGGAAGACGCGGCCCGGCTTTTGCGCGGCGCCCCGGCAAAGGTCAGTGCGCCAGAAGCTCTACCCGCATTCCTCGATGAGATGAACTTTGTCTACGCATATGTTGGTGCGCCTAACCGCGTCTTGGAATTTCCTGAGCATTTACAGGAAATAGGCGCCGGCGGGGCGGTTGGGTTCACGGGACTTTGGGCTCCCCAGAACGCTCCGGTGCGCAAGACGGATCGTTTCAAAGTTCTCGCGCGCAAGACGGGCCTCGTCGAATATTGGCGCGCGCGCGGCTGGCCCGATCTCTGCCACGCGACTACCGCCGACGATTTTGCCTGCGATTGAATAGCCGTCGCACCGTAGGGGGAGAGGGCAGAGAAAGCGCACGCGAAGCGTCGCGCTTTCGAGGGTGAGGGGGCGATCTCAACGCGTCATTTGTGCCGGCGCTGTTCAACATGAGTATGCTGCTCACCACGCCTGGTGGTTCGACATACACGGCGACGGAGCTGGCGGCGATGCTGGCGGATGCGGGATTCGGGTCGCCCAAAGTGACGCCGCTCTTGCCGACGCCACTGACACTCTTGTTGGCGCGCGCGCAGGAAACGGGCGCTGGAAACACGCGCCGGATTCCTAGGAACTCTTTTTAGCGAACGCCCGCCGGTGTCTATCCGCGCACTTGCGGTTGCCAGTTGAGGCACCGAAGTACGCCGCGTCCCATCACCCATTCCAGATCGCCGGCGACAAGGAAGTCGAGCTCCTCGGTGAACATCGTCACCGCCTGGCGATAGGAACAGCTCGCCGGCAGGCGCGAAAAATCGCTGCCCCAGAACGACCTCCGGGCGCCGAATGTCTCGATGACGCGCTTCAGCGGATCGTGGAGATTGCGGA
>JAXDMY010000111.1:0-2962 GCA_034665805.1 Alphaproteobacteria bacterium | reverse complement strand
CCGCACCGCCGAGATAATTTCCGTGACCGCCCGCACCCGAACCGCCGCCGCTGAGCCAGCCACCCTTCCCCATTGCCGTGATAGCCCCGAAATAATACTCGGCGAATGCGCCGCCATTGGTCAGGTGGCCTGCGCGATTAAGGTTCGAATAGCTGGCGTTGATGCCGATACGGCTATCCATGCCCGCCCAGAAGGCACTTCCCCCGAAATTCCAATCCTCCCGGCTGAAATGTTGCCCGTTGCCGCTGGACCAATTGTGCGTGTAGCTGGCGTCCACCTGCGCATTCAACCCATCAAAAGTGCTGAGAGGCATCGCAGCGGATCCGCCAAGGAGCCACGATTTGACCGATTGGCTCCCCGACTGGCTGTTGTCTGAATTGCTGAAGCTCGTGTTCAGCGCGCCCGCGAAATCGGTCAGCGTGCCCGCCGCCGCCGGGCCTGCCGTAAGCGCCGCCGCCGCGAGAACGCAAGCCGTCCCCATCATTGTTGTACGTTTTTGCATTGCAATCTCCTTCGTTTCCATGCGGAACCGTTCTCTCTTATTTTGGAAAAACGGCCGCGTTGGCGGCGTCGAAGCGACTCCCCCAAGCGCGCTATTATCATATTTCACCAAGTGGCTGTAGCCCCTGAGCCTTCGGTTTCGGGCAGGAAGCCGGACGAAAGACAATTCGTGCTCGGGCGTCACCTTGGTGCAACAGGAAGGGCTCGCCGTCACTCCCCATCCTCGAACGGGACGCTCACCAAATAGCGGACCGCGATCCCTCAGAGTATTCCGTTCGCAAAGTTGGCCCGTGCGTGCCATCGCGGAGAACACCCTGAGAGGCACGGGGCAAATCGGTGAAGCAAGCCTTGCCGCATGCCACGAAATTCTTAGGGCTCAATATTGCCGCGCCGTGGCGTTATTGAGCCAATAAACCGTTGTAAATCAATTTGTTGACGGTTCGAATGCGATGCCAAGTAGCCCGGGCGACCCTACCGAACATTTGCGAGCGCTATTGACAATCATTCGCATCTAGGCCATCTAAGGCATGCGGCTTGGTAGTGGTCTGCTTTGATGATCGTTTGTGTCTGCAATAGGCTGAGTGAGGCAAAGATTCGCGGCGCAATTGTCTGTGGCGCGTCCTCGCCCGATCAAGTCTATGCGCATAATGGCGTCAGAAGGATCTGTGGGACATGCCAAGAAACGATCGCAGCAATGCTCCAGGAGCACGAGCCTCAAGAACAGCTGCAGGCCGCGGAGTAGTTTCGCCCTGTTCCTCGACTGGCGATGGCAAGACGATCGAATTCCTGAATCTGATTCTCAAAAACGAGCTCACCGCGATCAATCAATATTTCCTCCATTCGCGCATGCTGGCGAATTGGGGAATCTCGGAACTGTCGAAAAAAGAATACGAAGAGTCTATCGACGAGATGAAGCACGCCGATTCGCTGGTGCAGCGAATCCTGTTTCTCGGCGGGCTTCCCAATCTGCAATATCTCGACAAGCTCTTGATCGGCGAGAACGCCGAGGAGGTCATCGCCTGCGATCTCAAATTCGAGGAAAAGGCGATCGCCGATTTGCGCAACGCCATCAGCCACGCCGAACAGGTCAGGGATTACGGCTCGCGGACTCTCTATGAGAGCATTCTGAAGAGCGAAGAAGAACACATCGATTATCTGAAGACCCAGCAAAGGCTGATCGCGGCGATAGGAATTTCCGATTACATCCAGGTCCAGACCCAGGCGAACGCCGCCTACGCCCTCGATCCCCCGGGGGATTGAGCGCCAGCCTTCAAATATGTAGCGGACGGCCGTCGGCGGCGAGCACCGCCTCGTGCATCATTTCGGACAGCGTGGGATGCGGAAAGACGCTCACCTGCAACTCCGCGTCGGTCGCTTCGAGAGTGCGCGCGATGGTGTAGCCCTGGATCAATTCGGTGACTTCCGCGCCGATCATGTGCGCGCCCAAGAGCTCTCCGGTCTCTGCATCGAACACGGTCTTGACGAAGCCTTCGACCTCGCCCAGCGCGATGGCCTTGCCGTTGCCGATGAAGGGGAACTTGCCCGCCTTGATCTTGCGTCCGCCCTCTTTGGCCTTGGACTCGGTCAGGCCAACGCTCGCCACTTGCGGCCAGCAATAGGTGCAGCCGGGGACCTTGGATGTGTCGAGGGGATGCACGCCCTTCACACCCGCGATGCGCTCGGCGACGATGACGCCCTCATGCATCGCCTTATGGGCGAGCCAGGGCGGGCCCACCAGATCGCCGATGGCGTAGATTCCGGAAACCCCGGTCTCGCACCATGGGTTGACGACGACATGGGTCTTTTCGACTTTGATACCGGCCTGCTCCAACCCGATGTTCTCGACATTGCCCACGATGCCGACCGCGAGGATGACGCGATCTACGGTAAGGGTCTCGATTTTGCCGTCCTTTGCTTTCAACGTGGCGGTAACGTTGTTCGCGCCTTTCTGCAATTTCTCGACCGTCGTCGCGGTCTTGATCACCATGCCTTGCTTCTGAAATGCCTTGGCGGCGAAAGCGGAAATTTCCTCGTCCTCGACCGGAAGCACCCGATCCAAAACCTCGACCACCGTGACCTCGGAGCCGAGCGTGCGATAGAAGCTGGCGAACTCGATGCCGATGGCGCCCGAGCCGACCACCAGCAAGGATTTGGGAAATTCCTTCGGCACCATGGCGTGGCGATAGGTCCAGATGAGCGCTCCGTCCGCCTCGAGGCCGGGGAATTCACGCGCCCGCGCGCCGGTGGCGAGCACGATGTTCTTGGCGGAATACTCCGTAGACTGACCATTCTTGGAGACGGTGATCGTTCCCCTGCCCTTCAGCGTCGCCTCGCCGTCGATGACGGTGACCTTGTTCTTCTTCATCAGCCCCTTGACGCCGTTGACGAGCTGGGCCGCCACCTTGCGGGAGCGCTCGACGATTCTCGCAAGGTCAAATGTGATGTCAGAAGCGGAAAAGCC
>JAXDMY010000110.1:0-9082 GCA_034665805.1 Alphaproteobacteria bacterium | reverse complement strand
CGAGCCGCGGTGGGAGCGAACGTAGTATTGACAGGCGGCCTCGCCGGGGATGGCGCACGCTTTGGTACAACCTATGTCGGTCTCAATTCACGACCCACGCCGGGCAAGGCTGCTGCCGTCGGATTTTATGGCGAGGCGTTTCGGGTCGGTCACGGTAGTGGCGGTGGCTGGGATGTATTCGGACCAGAGCGCCTTGTTACCCGTTCCGAAGGTAACGTGCTGTATGAACTTGATGGCAAGCCCGCTCTTGACCTGTACAAGCGCTATCTCGGCGAGGATGCGCGTGCGCTTCCGGGTAGCGCACTCCTCTTCCCGCTCCGCATATACCCCCCGGATAAACCGGACCATGCGATCGTTCGCACCGTCGTGGGCATCGACGAGGACGCACACACCATGACTTTCGCCGGCGACATGCCAAAGGGTTTTTGCGCCCAATTGATGCGCGGAAATTTTGATAATCTCGTGCACAGCGCTGGCAACGCCGCCGAGCAGGCACGCTGCGACGTATCGGGCGAGCAAGTAGCCATCTTGGTGAGCTGCATTGGACGTAAGCTGCTCTTGGGCCAGCGAATCCAAGAAGAGGTCGAGGCAGTTCGCAATGCTCTCGACAAGGGTGTTCATATGACCGGTTTCTATTCGTATGGTGAACTCTCCCCCCACTCGGTCACCGGCTGCGCCGAACTGCACAACCAGACCATGACGATCACACTCTTGGGCGAGAAGGGCAGTGCATAGACTCCTCGACTATCAACTCCGCAAAGTTACCGGGACCGATGGCAGTTTGGACGTAGCCGCACTGCTCAAGATGGTTGAGCAAAGCTATGAAGAGACCGATAGAGAGCGCCGCCTAAACGTTCACGCGACAAAGATGATGGAGGAAGAACTCAAGGCCGCGAACCATCAGACAAAACATCGCGGCGAACAGCGCCTTGTCGAAGCCCTTGAAGGTGCACCGAGTGCTATTGTCCTTCTAACTCCTCTTTTGACAGTCCAAAACGCCAATCCGGCAATGATTGCAATTTGTGACACGGAGAAACCACCCCAAAGCGGTGACGAATTCAGCGCAATTCTTTCCGGTCTCGTGCCAGGAATTGACGCAAATGGAATTATAAGGTGTCTGCTCCGGGGGGAAACCGTAGAGCTTGAGGTTCGTGGCCGTTGGTTTCTCGGCGCGGCGCGCCAACTGACCGACGGAAGTTGTGCCGTTGCTTTCTCCGACGTATCTGCCCTGAAGGAACGCGAGGCCATTCTTGGCTTGGCCCGAGACGCTGCCGAATCGGCAAACCGCCTGAAGTCGAAATTCCTTGCTACGATGAGCCATGAACTGCGCACGCCATTGAACGCAATCCTAGGCTTCTCGGAGATGATCTCGCTGGCCGCTCTCGGCAAAAGTGAGATCGCCTACGCACGTTATGCTGATTACGCTCGTTCAATTCACTCGAGTGGTCAACACCTTGTCGCTCTCGTCTCCGACATCCTTGATCTCTCCAAGATCGAATCCGGAGCCTACACCCTCCTTATCGAATCAACCGATCTTCCCAATCTGATCGAAGAAGCGTTGACGCTGGCGGGACCGTTGGCGGAAAGCGGCAAGATTCGATTGCTACCGTTCAAACCTCTAGGCGATCTTTCCCTCGAAGCCGATCGTCGCGCTGTGAAGCAGGTGATTATTAACCTGCTCTCGAACGCGGTTAAGTTTACCGCTCCAGGCGGCGAGGTTGAATTGTCGGCCGAGTCGTACGCCGACGGCATCATTCTCTACATACGTGATACCGGGGTCGGAATTGCCACCGAGAATCTCGAGACTGTGTTTGAACCCTTTCACCAGGGCGACGCCAAGGTTGCTCGGCGTTATGAAGGAACGGGGCTTGGTTTGGCGATCTGCCGTGGTCTGACCGAAATGCACGGCGGCACGATAAGCCTGGAAAGCGAGCCGGGCGAAGGTACGCGCGCAATCTTGCGCTTGCCACGGCACCCCAGGGTGCACGTTCGGGCGGAGTGTGCGGCCTAGTTTACTCGGGACCCTCAATTCTCAGAGACGCCGCGCGGTTGCCGTGGCGAGAAGGCCGGCTGGATCGGGCGGTAGTGCATCGCCCCGCCAGGCGACATGGCCATCCGGACGGACCAGGACGAGCTTGTTCTCGTAAAGCGCGACGATGGCGGGATCGGCGATGTCGATGATTTCCAGCGGCAGCTGCGCGTTTTGCGCAGCGGCTATGAGGTTGTTCGCGTTGGGTGGATCGGCTCCCAAACGCAGCAGCACGAAACCGCGCCCGAACAGGTCTAGCGTCGAGCGGCCGTCTTGGAGCCAAGCATGGGGCGCGCGATGGCCGGACCGCGCGGTCGGCGTGTAGTCCATTACCTCATCGGGCGGCTCGGGCGTGCCGTCAGGAATGATCAGGGGCGAACCCTCATAGCGATAGCCGAGATGGATCCCGATGGAGAACCATTCGCGCTTCATCATCTCGGTATAGGCGCGGCCGAATTCCGCGCGAGCTTTGTCTCCCGCGGCACCAGGCGCAAACGCTTCCGGCGGCGGCTTGGCCGCGCGCGGGGCCAACATGCGCCTCAGATTGCCGCTCGCCTCGCGCACATTGCGGATGGCGACCGGGCGCCGCTCGATTTCGTAGGAATCGAGCAGATGCGGCCCGCCCCAGCCCTTGAGCACGGCTTCGAGTTTCCAGGAAAGATCGACGGCGTCTTGGATCCCCATATTCATGCCGAAGCCGCCGGTGGGCGAGGTCAGATGCGCGGCATCGCCGGCGATGAAGACGCGGCCCTTGCCATAGGAGTCGGCGACGAGCTCGCGCCGCACCCAGGGCATGATGGAGAGGATCTCGAAGTCGAAATCGCGCCCCATCGCGGCGATGATGGCGGCGCGAATCTCGGCTTCGCTGTAGCTCCGTTTCTCCTCATTGCCGACGATGGAAAAGCGGAAGCGTTCGCGGCCATTGATGGCGACAATGGTGGCGAAGGTGCCCTCGGGGCGGATGACGATGAAGCGATAGAACTCGCCCTTGTCGTGCAGCGCATTGAAGTTCGGGCAGCGGAAGATCGCATTGGTCGTGTAGGTGAGCGCCGGGTTCCCGCTCATGGCGATGCCAAGGCTCCCGCGCACCGTGCTGGCCGCGCCGTCGGCGCCGATGAGGTAATCGGCGTCGATGATCTCCTCACCCATGGACGTGGCGACGCGCGCGCGGACGCCGCGTGCATCCTGATCCAAGCCGATGAACTCCGCGCCATAACGAAGCGTCACATGGGGAAAACCCGACGCGAAACGCGCCAGAATCGGATCGAACATGTCCTGCGGGCATCGCTCGCGTTTTTCAGGACTCTGCGGTGGGCATTCCTCATCATGGAGGGTAGGAAATGGCTCGCGCCCGAACTCGAAGCCGGTGACCGCGGAGACCCAGACGTAATCCTGCCGGTAATCGCGTGGATAAGGCGATTCTCGGACCCAATGGGCGATACCCCAGCGTCGGCAGAACTCCATCGTGCGCACACCGACGAGGTCCATCTTGGGCTGAGTGATCGCCCCTTCGGTCTTTTCGATCAGCGTGCAGGGGATGCCGCGCCAGCCAAGATCGCCGGCCAAAGCGAGACCGACCGGACCCGCGCCGACGATCAGAACGGGAGTCTTCACCGCTTGGAGCGCCTAAGCACGTAATTGAAGGCGCCGATATGGAGGTCGGGACGGCTGGCATAGGCGCCCTTGATCTTGGCCTCCCCGGGATCGCCGACGAATTTGGGGCCGCCCGCCCATTCCGCCATCAGCTGCACATGGCAGGCCTGATTGAGTTTTAGCGCCAGCCAGACAGCTTCTTCCATGGTTGGCGCGGCAGTGACGATGCCGTGATTGCGCAGGAGGAGCGCGCCATGGGCGCCGAGGTCACGCGCGACCGCACGCCCGCGGGCCTGGTTGATGATCAGCTCGGTGGTTTCGGAAAACACCGGCAGGCCGTCCGCGAAGAACGCGCCGTCATTGGAGACGGGAAGAAGCGGTTTGCCCAGAGAGGAGAACACCACCGCGTAAACCGCGTGGGTGTGGATCACCGCGTGGCAATCGGGCCGCGCACGCAACACTTCAGAATGGATGAAGACCTCGTTATGGCGGCCGGCATTGCCCGCGACTTTGTTGCCTTCGATGTCGACGGTGATGATGTTCTCATCCGTCATCTCTTCGAGGCCGATGCCGGCGGGCTTCATGTAGAAGCGGTTTGGATCGTCGGGCAGACGCAAGGAGACATGACCCGCGACGTAATCGCCCTGGCCTTCATGCGCCAGCACGCGGCCCGCATCGGCGAGCATCGCTTTGGATTTGTCCATGCTGGCCTCAGTGGCGCGCGAGGGCTGATTTGGACGCCATCTCGCGAACCGCGTCCGGCGTCATCGACTTTTCGAGCATGAACGTCCCCGCGGCCGCTGCGAGCATAGGAAGCGCGCCGACGAGGAAAATCAACGGCAGCGGTGTGTCGATATAGATGAGATAGCCGGCGATCGCCGGGCCCAACAGCGCGCCGATGCGCGCCGCCGCGAAAGCGGAGCCGGTACCCGTGGAGCGGATGAAAGTCGGGTAGATCATGCCGGAGATCGCGTTGAGGCCGATGCCGCCGCCAAGCACCAGAATGCCGGCGATCAAAGCGAGGACCATGGTGAGGCCGGTGCCCAGACCCGTAAGGCCGAGCGCCGCCACAGGGATGGCGCCCAGCAGCATCACCCAGGTCACCGCCTGGATGCCGCGTTTGTCGAGCATATAGCCCACGCACCAGGCGAAGCCCGCGCCCGCCTGGAACAGCGCCGAGGTCATTTGGGCGGTGGGAATGCTCATCTGGTTGGAATATTCGGAAAATAATGTCGCGAGCCAGGCCGAAAGAAAGAAATGCGTGACGAAGGAAAAGCCCAGCGCGAACCACAGGAAGAGCGTCATCACGCTGCGCCCTTCGGTGAAGAGGTGTTTCACGGGCACGCCTTTGCGCGTTGCTTCCTTGCTGATGAATCGCGTCTCGGAGTCGAATGCGGCATGCGGCTTGAGCCGGCGCGCATAGGAAAGAATGCGCTCTGCCGGGGCATGCTTGAGAACCAGATAGCGCACCGACTCCGGCAAGGCGAAGAGAAGAACGACGCCGATCAGCAGGCTGACCGTCCCGCCGACGAGAAAAATCGATTGCCAGCCATAGCCATTGCCGGTTAGGGCGGCGGCCAAAAACCCGCCACCCGATGAACCGCCCGTATAACCGAGATAGAGCAAGGTGATCTTCAGCCCGCGGTTTCGGATCTGCGCATAATCGGCGACCAGGGCAATCGCCATCGGCATGCCGCCGCCGATACCGAGCGCGGAAATGAACCGGATTGCCGACAACTCGACGAGATTTGTGGCCATGGGCAGCGCAAGGGTAAAAACAGCAAAGACAAACACCGCAAGCAGGATCGAGTTTCGCCGGCCGATGCGGTCGGCCAGCATGCTGAAGCCGATCGAGCCGAGCATCCAGCCGAAGATGTTGATGTCGAACACCGGCGTCATCATCGCCCGGTTGATGCCCCAATCCTTGATGATCGCGGGTGCGGCATAGTTAAGGGATTGCTGGTTGAAGCCGTCGACCAGCATGACAAGGCAGCACATCAGGAAGATCGAAAGGGGAAACCAGCCCTTTTCCTGAGTCTCGATGATTTCGGCGACATCGACTGTTTTGGGCTGCACCACCTGGTCCCTCACCCTGCTTTCTTGCCCAACGCTACACCGCCAGGCGGGTTTGATCCAAGCCGCCTGACGGCTCGCAAACCCTTCGATCTTCACGAAATCGCTAACCAGATCGCCAATTCTCGGAGGCTCCTGGTTTGACGGGCCAGGGGGTTGGGCCTAATTTTCGCGAGAAATAAAGAGAACATAGGCTGATCGCCGGTATCTCGCACTGTCGCGGGTCCGTACGCGGATCGCCGCCGGAATCGCAACGCAGGAGAACGGGAATGAAGAAGCTTGTTTTGGAGACGACGGCGCCCTTCCAGGGCCTGCCGGAATTGGTGGCCTATGACGAGGGCCTGTTCGAGAAGGAAGGCTTGGGAATCGAATGGGCGGACCGCGAAAAGGGCGTCGAGAAGAAAACCGATACCAGCATCACCAGCCAGAAAGGCGTCGATCCGTTCGCTAGCCATGGCAGGCTTTTGGAGCAGGGGCAGGCCGACATGTACAACGCCTGCGAGTGGGGGAATTACTGCCGCGTGCAGGATACGGGCGTGGGTTCAAGGCAGGTCGGGCGGCGTGGCATCGTCACCTATGGGGCGATCGTGGTGCGCCCCGATTCGGACGTCTACACCGCCCAGCAGCTGGCCAACCGCACCGTCGGCGTGCCGTTCTATTTCGGCACCCATTATCTGGCGCTGCATCTTCTGGAAGGGTTTCTGCCGCGCGAACTGATCAAACTGTGCCGCGCGCCCAACGGCTCGCGCTATCGCTTCGATGCCATGATGAAGGGCGAGATCGAGGCGACGACATTGACCGAGCCCTACATCACGCTGGCTGAGAAGAAAGGCTGCCGCACGATCTGCTCGGCGTTCTATCACGGCACGGAAGTGGCCTCCGACCGGGTGGATGCCGAGACCTATGGCGCATTCAACCGCGCGGTGCGCGCGGCCGTGAAGCGCATCAACGCCAATAAGCGCGCCTATCTGCATTATTTCATCGATTATCACAAAGGCAAAGATCCGGAGATCGGCACGCTGAAACCGGAAGACATTCGCGAGGGCCGCATCGTGGTCTGCGACCCGGCGCCGATTCCGATCGAGGAAATGCAACGCACTTACGCATGGCTGAAAAGCTGGGGCATGCTCGAGGAGACCGCCTCGCCGCTCGAGCTTGTCGACGTGCATGTGCAGGCGAAGGCCCACTCCGAAATGGGCTACCGGGCCTGAACGATTTATGAGAGCGCGTGCTGAAACGGCCTGGGCTCTTTTTTCAGTTTGCGACGGGAAGGAATTTGGGAATGGATAGACTGACGCGGCTCTGTGCGTCCGTGGCGGCGTCGGTGGTGTTCGCGGCGGCATGGGCGCCGGCCCATGCGGCGGACGCGATCGCGGATTTCTACAAGGGAAAGACCGTACAGGTCCTGGTCGGGTTCGGTCCGGGCGGCGGCTATGATCTCTATGCGCGCACGCTGGCGCGCTATATGGGCCGCCACATTCCCGGCAATCCGACCATGGTGCCGCAGAACATGCCGGGCGCCGGCGGCATCAAGGTGATGAACTATCTCTACAATGTCGCGCGCAAGGACGGCACGGTCATCGGCACCTTCGCCCGCGGACTGGTGGTCGAACCGCTGCTCGGCCACGCGCAAGGGACGCAATTCGAAGCGGCGAAGTTCAACTGGATCGGCAGCGTCTCGAACGAGGTCTCCATCTGCGCCTTCTGGGCCACCAAAGGGATCAAGACCTGGCAGGATCTGCAAACCAAACCCAGCATCGTCGGGGCATCGGCGGCCGGCGCGGACAGCGAAATCTTCCCTGTCGTGCTGCGCAACATTTTCCATCTCCCGATGAAAGTCGTTACCGGTTATTCCGGTGGCGGCGCGGACATCAATCTCGGCATGGAGCGGGGCGAAGTGACGGGACGCTGCGGCTGGTCGTGGAGCAGCCTGCTCAGCCAAAGCAAGCAATTGCTGGATGGGAAGAAGATCAACATCGTCGTGCAATTGGCGCTGCAGAAGCATGAGGACCTTCCCGATGTGCCGCTGGCCATGGACATGGCGAGGACTCCGCAGGACAAGGCGGCGCTGAAATTGATCATTTCACGCCAGAGCATCGCGCGGCCTTTCGCGGCGCCGCCGGGCCTTCCCGCCGAGCGGGTGCAAGCGCTGCGAGCGGCGTTCGACGCCACGATGAAGGACCCGCAATTCCTCGCCGAGGCGAAACGGCTCGAACTGGAAGTGCGCCCCGTGGCCGGTGCGGAGGTCGAGAAGCTCATCAAGGAAATCTATGCTTCGCCGCCGGACGTCGTGAAGCTCGCCCAGCAGGCGGAAAAAGCCCGCGCCGATTAGATCATCAATGCGAGGGCAAGATGTTGGAGTAGTTGACAACACATCTGGGTGTTGTTATGTTCTCCAACATGGACGCCGAGCTCATGATCGACGAGCGTCATGTGCTTGCCGAAAATACTTTCGTCGAGATCGTTGTCTGGCGTCTACCGCGCTCCGCGCGCGGCTCGGCGCATAGGTTCAAATATAGGCTGGCACTCGTGGAGGATGGCGTCTGCGTACTTCGCTACGACAATGAAGCAGGCAAGGGAGACCATCGGCACGTCGAAAATACCGAGAAACGTTATAACTTCACGACCCCGGAGGCCCTGCTTGCCGATTTTTGGCGCGATGTGGATATGAGGTGATGACATGAAGACAGTGACGCTGGGTATTGCAAATCGCCAGGCGGTAAACCGCCGTACGCTCGACGCCTTCAAGGGCCGCAAGCAAGGCGCACGCGTCAGCTTTGCGACGCCCGAACTTCTGTTCAAGCTGCTTACGGCGAAACGTTGGGAGTTGATCCGCGCCATGGCCGGAGCCGGCCCTATGTCGATCCGCGAGGCGGCGCGCCGGGTCAACCGTGATGTCAAGGCTGTGCACGGCGATATTCAAACTCTGCTCGGCGGAGGAATCCTGCGCAAGACAGAGAACGGCCGGATCGAATTTCCTTTTGACGCGATCCACGTGGATGTTGTGCTGCACGCGGCTTGAGCCATCACAGCCCTCGCGGATTGGTGGATCTGGTCGGTGAAGCAAAATCACAAGCCCGAAACTTTGAGGCTGGCCGCGGATATCGGCGGTACCTTCACGGACATCGCGGCCTTCGATGAGGCAAGCGGGCGCTTGCTCCTCGGCAAGGCGCTGTCTACGCCGGAGGCCCTGGTTGAAGGAATCGAAGCCGGCGTGGCGAAAGCGGGCACCAATTTTGCCCAGGCGGGCCTGTTCCTGCATGGCTCGACCATCGCCATCAACACCATCCTGGAACGGACCGGCGCGAAGACGGCTTTGCTGATCACCGAAGGATTTCGCGACATCTATGAGATAGGACGCGTAAACCGCCCCGATTCCTACAATCT
>JAXDMY010000109.1:0-9830 GCA_034665805.1 Alphaproteobacteria bacterium | reverse complement strand
GCTCACCGTTTCGAGCGATAGCTATCGGGTGTCGTGGCTGAAGCTGGCACAAGCCTGGTTGCAGATGATACCGGCCGATCAGCTCAAAACAGCCAAAGAGACCTATCAGGCAATCGTCCACCTTCGGGCAACACACGCGAAGGAACTTAAGTCCTCTCACTAGAGACGGTGCGCTACGCGCCAGCCGCGCCGACGGATTGGGGAGCCAAAACGCGCGTCATCGGCAAGCGGATGCGGGCCTCGCTTTCCAGCATGGCCTTCACCAAAAGCGGCTGCGAATCGCACAGCTCCACCGCCAAGCACTGCATTGCCATCTCCGGCAACGCGCCCCGGGGCAGATCGCCGATCATCTTCTCCAATGTGTCGTTAATCTGCTTGCCCGCATTGCAGATTGCCGAAGCAATCTGACGTGCTTCCCGGTCATTGAACATTCGGCCCCCCGAAGTTTCAGATGAAGCTGCTTTCGTGTTGTGACAAGCACGTTACGCCCAAACCGTGCCGCGGACAAATGCTCCATGACCTCGCGAAGCATGGTGGGATGCCGGGGCGCCCTCTGGCGTTCTAGACGATACGCGCTGTGCGTTCATCCGGGGAGGACGCTTTGTCCGCCTGTGGGGCGGGCCGCATGGGGACTCGGGGAAAGACCTGTTTGCAGTTGGAACACTTCAGAAAGGGCTCTCGCAGGAAGACCGTCCAGATGGTTCTTCCTTGTCTCTGAATAGGTTGCGCGCAATTCGGGCAGGGATCCCCGGGATAGAATCGTTTGGACATCGTCTCAGGCGGTCAGCCTCTCTCGTTGCAAGGCGTCCCCCTCCTGATCTCCCACCGCGCGCTTCAAACGCGTCTCGTGCCAAGCACATGCTAGGGTATTTTGTTCCTAGCTGAATTTTTTTTAAGTTGCCTCGACGCGACGGCCCACAGGAATTCGGCGGGCTTCGCTCGCCATCAATACGATGCGGCAACCGGTCTCAGCAGCTTGCGGTCCAGAACGCGCAAGACGCCCGCCAGATCGTGGCCCCGTTTGAGCACCTGGCCGCCGGCGGCAACCACCGAATATTGCCCTTGGCGATCCTTCAATCTGGGACGCTTCTCGATGGAATAGAGCGGCATCTCGCTGGTTCTGCGGAACACCGAAAACACCGCCACGTCGGCGCGAAAATCGATCGCGTAATCGCGCCACTCGCCCGCCATTACCATGCGGCCATAGGTGTTCAAGATGCGCTTGAGCTCGGTCCTGTCGAAGCGGATATGGGAATCACGCTGCTCGGCCGGCCAACTTGAAGTGCTGTCCGACGTTTCGCCCCGGAAGGAAGACCGTGCGGAATAGGGCAATTCCGCACGGCTCAGAGCCATGGGTTCATCAGTCATCCAGGTGAGAATGGAACGTCGCGAGAGCGGCGGCAAGGGTTTTGCGACGATCCTGTTGAGCGCGGATGCTTTGCATCACATGCCCTTGATCGATATCTCCGCCCCAAAAATGCCGCATTGAGGACAAAGCCGCGCCGCTTTGACCTTTCACATTTCAGCAGTCGGTCGGCGCAGAATCTCGATCGGGAGTATTACCCCAGCCCCCCAGCCCCTGCCGGTTGGGTTTCCTGCTCCGACCGACTTTCAAAGAACATTCCATTCCAGATCCCCCCGGCCGGCCCCTTTTCGGGGCCGGTATTCCGTGGGCATGACGCGCTCCATTACGCCGGCGTCATCCCCGGCGAGCCATCAGCCTTTCCAACCCTTCAATCGCGCAGGCGTGACGACGCCACCGGCCTTTGGAACAAAGGAAGGTCTTGCGGCGAAGGAGCGATTTTTCTAAGGGAACACACCCAATGTTGCCGGGTCCCTTTGAGCCGCCTACCGCCATGATCATCATCCAGGGCCTGACCAAGAAATTTGGCTCGATCACCGCTGTGTCGGGGATCGACCTCAGCGTGGCCAAGGGCGAGGTTCTGGGCTTCCTCGGACCCAACGGCGCGGGCAAGTCGACCACCATGAAGATGATCGCCGGCTATTTCACGCCGACCGCCGGCCGGGTCTCGATTCTTGGCCACGACGTGGAAACCGACACCATCGCCGCGCAAACTCAACTGGGCTATCTGCCCGAAGGTGCGCCCGCCTATGGCGATATGACGCCGCGCCAATTCCTCTGCTTCATCGCCGAGGCGCGCGGCTTTACTGGCAAGGATGCCAAGAAGCGCGCCGCGGACGCCGCGGCGAAGACCGAGCTCGAGCCGGTCATGGAGCAGCCGATCGACACATTGTCGAAGGGCTTCAAGCGGCGCGTCGGGCTGGCGCAAGCGATTCTGCACGACCCGCCCGTGTTGGTGATGGACGAACCGACCGACGGTCTGGACCCCAATCAGAAGCACAGCGTGCGCCAGCTCATCCGGGGGATGGCGGCGGAAAAGGCGATCATCATCTCCACCCATCTTCTGGAAGAGGTGGAAGCGGTCTGCACCCGGGCCGTCATCATCGACCGCGGCAGGATCGTGGCCGACGGCACGCCCTCCTATCTGCTCTCCCGCTCCCGCCATCACAATGCGGTCACTGTCGCGCTCCCCATCGCGCAAGCCGCCGCCGCCAAAGCCGCGCTGCAGGCCCAGTCGGGGATCGCTTCCGTCGAGGAACGCCCACGAAATGACGGCGTCGTCACTCTGACCGCCTATCCGCGCGGCAATGCGCTAATCGTCGAGCAAGTCAGCGCCTTGGCCCACGCCGAACAATGGGACGTGAAGGAGCTTTACGCGGAAGCCGGGCGCCTGGACGACGTATTCCGCGCCATCACCACCCCGGACGCGCAGCGCGCCCGTGAGCGGGCGGGAGCGGCGGCATGAGACCGGTCCTTGCCATCTTCAAACGCGAATTCGCCGCCTATTTTGCGACACCCATCGCTTACGTGTTTATCGTCATCTTCCTGCTCGCGATGGGCGCTTTCACCTTTTCCGTCGGCCATTTCTACGACAATGGCGTCGCCAACCTCTCGGTCTTCTTCGGTTATCATCCCTGGCTCTATCTTTTCCTGGTGCCCGCCGTCGGCATGCGGCTGTGGGCCGAGGAGCGCCGGCTCGGCACGATGGAGCTGCTTCTCACTCTGCCCATTCCGATCTGGGCAAGCGTGCTGGGCAAGTTTCTTGCCGCCTGGGCATTCGTCGGCGTCGCGCTGCTGCTGACATTCCCGATCTGGATCACCGTCAATTATCTCGGCAATCCGGATAATGGCGTCATCGTGGCGAGCTATGTCGGCAGCTTCCTGATGGCGGGCGCCTATCTGGCGATCTCGGCGGCGATTTCCGCCACGACCAACAATCAGGTCATCGCTTTCGTGGTGAGCGTGCTCGTGTGCTTCCTCTTCACCATTTCGGGCGCGCCTTTGGTGCTGGATTTCTTCCAGAACTGGGCGCCCGTGGTGCTGGTGAACACGATTTCCAGCTTCAGTTTCCTCACCCATTTCCAGGCCATTTCGTCGGGCGTGATCGATCTTCGCGATCTTGTCTATTTCAGTTCGCTGATCGCGCTGTTTCTTTCGGTGAACATCGTGCTGGTCGATCTCAAGAAAACGGATTGAGCGGAAAATGAACCGTCTTTCCCGTAAGGTCTATGCACTCGGCGCCGTTGCGCTTGCGGTGGTGCTGTTTGTCTCTCTCAATATCGTCGCCAACACCTGGCTTGGAACGGCGCAGCTCGATCTGACCCAGAACAGTCTCTTTACGGTTTCGCCGGGCACCAAAGCGACGCTCGACAAATTGCCGGAACCCGTCACGCTGCGCTTCTACTTCTCGCGCGAACCGGCCACGTCCTACGCGACGATCGTGGCCTATGCGCAGCGCGTGCGCGATCTGCTGCAGGAATATGCCGCGCTCGGCCACGGCAAGGTCATCGTGGAAGAGATCGACCCGAGGCCCTTCACGCCGGCCGAGGACGAGGCCGTCGCGCAAGGCTTGACGGGCGCGCCAACCCAGGACGGCGACAATGTCTATTTCGGCCTGGTCGGCACCAATACTCTGGCGGGCCACGAGGTGATTCCGTTTTTCGATCAGTCGCGCGAGGAATATCTCGAATACGACCTCACCTCGATGGTCGACAAGCTTTCGGTGCCGCAGAAACCCAAGCTCGGCGTTCTTTCGGCACTGCCGTTGGAAGCCGGTGCGGGCGGGCTGCAAGCCGCGCTGCAGGGCAATTCCCAGCCCTATGTGGTCTATCAGCAGCTCCGCGACACCTTCGATGTGCAGATGCTCGATCCCGTAATGATCGATCGCATCCCGGCGGGCATTTCCACGCTGCTGGTTGTTCATCCCGCAAACTTCAGCGCCTCGGTCCAATATGCGATCGACCAATTCGTCATGAAGGGCGGCCACGCCATCGTCTTTGTCGACCCGATGTCGGAAGCCTCCGCCAACAACGGACCGGGACAGCAGGATCAGGGCGACAAGACCAGCTCGACGCTCGGTCCGGTGCTGACCGCCTGGGGCGTCGATTTTGATCCGACCAAAGTGGTCACTGACGCCGATCTGGCACAGCCGGTCCAGTTCGGCGGCCCGACCGGCCAGCCGCAGGTGATCGACTACATCGCCTGGCTGCGCATGACGCCGCTGAACTTCAACACCAGCGATCCGATCACCGCCAATCTGCAAGTCCTCAATATCGCGACCGCCGGCGCGCTGAAGCCCCATCAGGGCGCGACGACGAAATTCACGCCCCTGCTGACCAGCTCCTCGCGCGCGGCGCTGATCGATTCCATGCTGGTTCGGGTGGTGCAGAATCCCTCCGACCTGTTGCGCCGCTTCGAGCCGACGGGCGAAAAATTCGTCATCGGGGCACGCATCTCGGGCCCGGCGAAGACCGCGTTCCCGAACGGGGCGCCCAACGCACCGGCCAAACCGCCGGCAGAACCGGGCGCACCCCCCAAGCCCGACAACGGAGCGCTGCCGGCCCAAATGAAAGACGCGAAGGACATCAATGTCGTCGTCGTTGCGGACAGCGATCTGCTCGACGATCGCTTCTGGGTCCAGGTGCAGAACCTGCTCGGTCAGCGCGTCGCCACGCCTTCAGCCGACAATGGCGCGCTGGTGATGAACGCAGTGGAGAACATGATGGGCTCCAATGGGCTGATCTCGCTGCGCACGCGCGAACGTTCCGCCCGGCCCTTCGTGGTGGTCGACCGGATTCGCCGCGATGCCGAGGGGCGCTTCCTCGCGGAGCAGCAAGCGCTGCAGGAGAAGGTGAATACGACCCAGGCGAATTTGCGCGCGCTGCAGGGACAGAACCAGCAGAACCCGACGGCGGGCGCTCCGGTGCTCAACAAAGATCAGCAAGCCCAGATCGACAAGCTACGCCGCGATCTGGTCGACACGCGCGCCAGCCTGCGCCAGGTGCAGGCGAGTTTGCGCCAGAACGTGGAGAGCCTCGGCACCGTGCTTGCGTTCCTCAACATCGCGCTGGTGCCGATCCTGATCGGGGCAGCCGCAATCGCGTTGTCCTTCCTGCGCCGCCGCCGGCGCGCCCGTGCGATGGGGCTCTGACATGGCGAACGCAACCGCAAGCGTCGGGGCCGATCCGAGAAAGCGCAATCTCGCGATTCTCGGCGCCGTTACGGCATTCTTCTTCATCCTTGCGATCCTCGCCGTGATCCAGCAGGCGCGCTCGCTAGCGCCCAAATTCGAGGAGCGTCCATTCTTCCCCGGTCTGGCCGCGCGCATCAACGATCTGGGCGCGATCACCATCACATCGAAGAGCGGCACGTTCCATCTGCAGCTTCAGCAAGGCAAATGGGTCGTGGCCGAAAAGAATTCCTTCCTCGCTGACGTAGGCCAGATTCGCGCAGTTGCCGTGGGCATGGCCGATTTGACCATGCTGGAGCCCAAAACGGCGCGCGCCGACTGGCTCACCTATGTCGGCCTCGGCGCACCGGACAAAGGCGGCGATGCGGTCGATGTGACGCTGGCCGATATGTCGGGCAAACCGATGGCGGAGTTGGTGGTCGGTCACACCCAAGGCGCCACCGATGCGCTGGGACGTCAGGCGCTTTATGTGCGGCGGCCCAATGAAAACCAATCCTGGCTGGCGCGCGGCGCGCTGACGCCCAAACCCAATGCCGCGGACTGGCTGGACAGAAACGTCATCAATATCGCGCGCGACCGGGCGAAGGGCGCCACCGTCACCCCGGCCACCGGCTCGGCCTACACGATTTCGCGCGACAGCAAGGATCAACAGGACTTCAAGCTCCTCGATCTGCCCGCGGGGCGTTCGCTGTCCTTCGACGGTTCGCCCGACGGCGTTGCCGGCGCAATCGTCGGCTTCAACATCGAGGATGTGGCCAAAGCCGATCAGTTCGATTTCTCCAAGGCGCCGCAATCCGTGTTCCACACTTTCGATGGCCTGGACGTCACCGTGAAGATCGCCACCAAAGGCATGGACCATTGGGCGACGCTTTCGGCGGCGGGGATGAATCCGGCGACGCAGACCGAGGCAAGCGCAATCAATGCGCGTCTCAATGGCTTTGCGTTCAAGCTGCCGGAGATGAGCATGGAGCAGATCGTGCCCGCGCGAGAGGTTCTGCTGAAACCGCTGGGCGGCCCGGCGACGGCTGCGCCCCCGCCTGCCTTCCCGGGCCTACCTGGCGCACCGCGGCCGCGCTAACGCCCGCCTCGGGAGGAGTCGCAACCAACCAGCGCATGGGCTATCACCTCCTCGTCGTGCGGGACGGGTTGGCGTTTGACCGAAGAACCGATTTTTCTCACCAATCTCTGGTACATGGCCGCGCTTTCGGCGTCGCTGAAGCCGGCCGGATTGCGGCGCGAGATGATCTGCGGCGAGCCTGTGCTGCTTGCCCGCGGCCCAGACGGGCGCGCCTTTGCGCTGCGCGACATCTGTCCGCATCGCGCCGCGCCTTTATCGGCCGGACGCTTCAAGGACGGCACCGTCGAGTGCCCCTATCATGGCTGGCGTTTCAAGCCGGACGGCCAGTGCGCCCATATCCCCTCGGTCCTGCAGGAAAGCAGCATCGATGTGGCGCGCATCGCCGTGCGGAGCTACCCCTGCCGCGAGCAAGACGGGTTGATCTGGGTCTATTTCGCGCACCACGCGAAGGCGAACGCCGCGCCCGTGCTGGATCCGCCGCGGATCCCCATCGGAACCGCCGACGGCCACGCGACCCCTCGCTTTATCGAGGCGCAGCTTTTTCCCTGCGAGGTCGATCATGCGGTGGTCGGTTTGATGGACCCTGCACATGGGCCATTTGTGCATCGCTCTTGGTGGTGGCGGAGCGAGGCCTCCATCCACGCCAAGGCGAAACATCACGCGCCCTCGACACGTGGCTTCACCATGGTCAGCCATCCGCCATCGTCCAATTCCTTCTTCTACAAGGTCCTGGGCGGCGGTCTCATGACCGAGATTCGCTTCGAGCTGCCCAGCCTGCGTTTTGAACATATCCGCGCCGGCAAACGCGAGGTACTGGGCTTTACCGCGGTGACGCCGCAGGACGCCACGCATACGCTGGTGACACAGGTGTTCTATTGGAACTCGCCTTGGCTGGCGGCATTCAAGCCTTTCTTCCGCCCCTTTGCCCGCGCCTTCTTGGCCCAGGACCGGAGAATTGTGGAATTGCAGAATGAGGGGCTTAAATTTGCGCCGCCGCAGATGCTGATTCAGGACGCAGATGTGCCGGCGATATGGTACCACCGGCTCAAGAAGACATGGGCCGAATCGGTGGAGAGCGGCAAGCCGTTCGAGAATCCCGTACAGGAGCGGACGCTCCGCTGGCGAAGCTGATCCCGCCCTCGTTCGCGAGGGCGTTTTCTTAGATGGAAGTGAAATGACAAATGCATTTTCGCCCACCTCCCCCGGGTGGGGAGGTCGACACGGGCGACCAGAGCGAGCACGCGTCGGGTGGGGGGTGAATTTCGAAAATTCCCCCCACCCGCTCGCCGCTGACGCGCTCGCGACCTCCCCACAAGGGGGAGGTAGAAGGAATCATTAAATGCCTAAGCGCGTAGACATCCATACCATCATGATCATTGGCGCGGGGCCCATCGTCATCGGCCAGGCCTGCGAGTTCGATTACTCCGGCGCGCAAGCCTGCAAAGCGCTGCGCGCCGAGGGCTATCGCATCGTGCTGGTCAATTCCAACCCGGCCACGATCATGACCGATCCGGGCCTCGCGGACGCGACCTACATCGAGCCGATCACGCCGGAATTCGTCGAGAAGATCATCGTGCGCGAAAAACCGAACGTGCCGGAGGGGCGAATCTTCGCGCTGCTGCCCACCATGGGCGGCCAGACCGCGCTCAACACCGCGCTCGATCTCAATGAAAGCGGTGTGCTGGCCAAATACGGAATCGAGATGATCGGCGCCAAGGCCGACGCCATCGCCAAAGCCGAAGACCGCCAGCTCTTCCGCGAAGCCATGGAGCGCATCGGCCTCGAATCCCCTCGCTCGGTGTTCGTACTGGATCAGAAATCCGCTATGGCCGCGCTCGAACGCATCGGACTTCCCACCATCATCCGGCCCTCCTTCACGCTCGGCGGCACCGGCGGCGGCATCGCCTATAACCGCGAGGAATTCGCCGAGCTCGCGGCCGGCGCGCTCGAAGCATCGCGCGGCCACGGCATCCTGATCGAGGAATCGGTACTCGGCTGGAAAGAATACGAGATGGAGGTGGTGCGCGACACACGCGACAACGCCATCATCGTCTGCTCCATCGAGAATCTCGATCCCATGGGCGTCCACACCGGCGATTCCATCACGGTGGCGCCGGCGCTGACGCTCACCGACAAGGAATATCAGCGCATGCGCACCGCCTCGATCGCGGTTTTGCGCGAGATCGGCGTGGAGACCGGCGGATCGAATGTGCAATTCGCGCTCAACCCCGCCGATGGGCGCATGATCATCATCGAGATGAACCCGCGCGTGTCGCGGTCTTCGGCCCTGGCTTCCAAGGCGACGGGATTCCCCATCGCGAAAGTCGCGGCCAAGCTCGCTGTCGGCTACACGCTGGACGAGCTGACCAACGACATCACGCGGGTGACGCCGGCCTCGTTCGAGCCCACCATCGATTACATCGTCACCAAGATTCCGCGCTTCGCCTTCGAGAAATTTCCCGGCGCCGAGCCGATTCTCACCACCTCGATGAAATCGGTGGGCGAGGCGATGGCCATCGGCCGCACTTTCGCGGAATCCCTGCAGAAGGCGCTGCGCTCGCTGGAAACCGGGCTATCGGGGCTGGACGAGATCGTCATCCCCAATCTCGGCCAGGGCGATGATACCAACGCGATCCGCGCCGCGCTCGGCAGGCCCACGCCCGACCGGCTGCGCGTCGCGGCCCAGGCGTTGCGGCTCGGCACCAGCCAAGACGAGCTGACGCGGATCACCGGTTATGATCCGTGGTTCATCGGAGAGATCACCGAGATCCTGCGCGCCGAGGATGCGGTCCGGCAGGGCGGTCTGCCCAAAGATACCGATGGCCTGCGCCGCTTGAAGGGGATGGGATTTTCCGACGCGCGGCTGGCGACTCTCACTGGCACAAAGGAGAGCGATGTGGCCGAAGCGCGCGCGAAGCTTGGCGTGCACCCGGTCTATAAGCGCATCGATACCTGTGCCGCCGAATTCGCCGCCCTCACCTCCTACATGTACTCGACCTATGAAGCGCCCGTGGGCGGTGAGGTCGAATGCGAGGCGCGCCCCAGTGAGAAGCGCAAAGTCATCATTCTGGGCGGTGGCCCCAATCGCATCGGCCAGGGCATCGAGTTCGACTATTGCTGCTGCCACGCCTGCTTCGCGCTGGACGAGGCGGGGTACGAGTCGATCATGATCAACTGCAACCCGGAAACCGTCTCGACCG
>JAXDMY010000108.1:0-36546 GCA_034665805.1 Alphaproteobacteria bacterium | reverse complement strand
AAGGCCGACAATGGCGATGCCTGGGTCAATGGCCGCGCGGGCAAGCGTTTCGCGCCGTCCGAGATCTCGGCCTTCATCCTACAGAAAATGAAGGAAACCGCCGAATCCTATCTGGGCGAAAAGGTCGCCCAGGCCGTCATCACGGTCCCGGCCTATTTCAACGATGCCCAGCGCCAGGCGACCAAGGATGCCGGCAAGATCGCGGGCCTCGAAGTTCTTCGCATCATCAACGAGCCGACCGCGGCTGCGCTCGCCTATGGCTTGGACAAGAAACACAACGGGACGATCGCGGTTTACGACCTCGGCGGCGGCACTTTCGATATCTCCATCCTGGAAATCGGCGACGGCGTGTTCGAGGTCAAATCGACCAATGGCGACACCTTCCTCGGCGGCGAGGATTTCGACCAAAGGCTGGTCAATTACCTGGCCGACGAGTTCAAGAAGGAAACGGGCATTGATCTCAGGACCGACCGGCTCGCCTTGCAGCGGCTGAAGGAGGCCGCGGAAAAGGCCAAGATCGAGCTGTCCTCCGCGATGCAGACAGAGGTGAACCTTCCCTTCATTACGGCCGATGCGTCCGGACCCAAACATCTGACCATGAAGATTACGCGGGCCAAATTGGAAGCCCTGGTCGATGATCTCATTCAGAAGACCCTCCCGCCGGTTAGGCAGGCACTGAAGGACGCAGGCCTTTCCGCCAATCAGATCGACGAGGTGATCCTGGTCGGCGGCATGACACGCATGCCCAAGGTGCAGGAAGCTGTGAAGCAGGTCTTCGGCAAAGAGCCGCATAAGGGCGTGAATCCGGACGAAGTCGTCGCCATCGGCGCCGCCATCCAGGCCGGCGTGTTGAAGGGCGAAGTGAAGGATGTGCTGCTTCTCGACGTGACGCCGCTATCGCTCGGCATCGAGACGCTGGGCGGCGTGTTCACTCGTCTGATCGAGCGCAACACCACCATTCCGACCAAGAAGAGCCAGATCTTCTCGACCGCCGACGACAACCAGACGGCGGTCACCATCCGCGTCTTCCAGGGCGAGCGCGAGATGGCGGCCAACAACAAGCTGCTCGGACAATTCGATCTTGTCGGCCTTCCCCCGGCCCCACGCGGCGTGCCGCAAGTGGAGGTCACCTTCGACATCGACGCCAATGGCATTGTTTCGGTCGGCGCCAAGGACAAGGCGACGAGCAAGGAGCAGACCATTCGCATCCAGGCTTCGGGCGGCCTCTCCGAAGCCGACATCGACAAGATGGTCAAGGAAGCCGAGGCCCATGCCGCCGACGACAAGAAGACGCGCGAACTGGCCGAGGCCAAGAACCATGGCGACGCGCTGATCCATTCGACGGAGAAAGCGGTTTCCGAGCATGGCTCGAAAATCTCGGACGCCGAGCGCTCTGCCATTGAGAACGCGATCGCATCGCTGAAGGCGGCCATCAAGGCCGAGGAAGTCGAAGACATCAAGTCCAAGACCAATGCTCTTGCCCAGGCTTCGATGAAGCTGGGCGAAGCGATGTACAAGGCTCAGAGCGGCGGCGATGGCGGCGGGGATGGCGGCACCGGCGGGGCGGCCGGAGGCCATGAGGCGCCGAAGGATGAAAATGTGGTCGACGCCGAATTTTCGGAAGTCGACGACAAGAAGCATGGCGCGGCGTAATCGCACGCTAAGGAAATACCGATATCAGCACACGGAGGCGGGACATTGAAGAACGAGCATGCCCAATGTTCCGCTTTCGAAGTCTGATGTTGGGACCGCTGGGGGGCGGGATTCATGAGTAAGCGCGATTATTACGAGGTCCTGGGCGTCGCGCGCGGCTGTAGCGCCGAAGATCTAAAAAGCGCCTATCGCAAGCTGGCGATGGAATGCCATCCCGATCGCAACCCGGGCGATCATGCGGCCGAACACAAATTCAAGGAACTGAGCGAAGCCTATGAGATCCTGAAGGATCCCGACAAGCGCGCCGCCTATGAACGCTTTGGCCATGCCGCCTTCGAGGGCGGACATGGCGGGCGCGGTCCTCAGGGATTCGATTTCGCCGCCTCGTTCACCGATGTGTTCGACGATCTGTTCGGCGAGTTCATGGGTGGCGGCAGACGCGGCGGCAAGCGGCAGAACCGCGGCGGCGATCTGCGCTACAATTTGGAGATCACGCTCGAAGACGCCTATCACGGCAAGAGCGAGCAGATTCGCGTGCCCTCAGCCGTCGCCTGCGAGCATTGCGGCGGCAATGGCGCGGAGCCCGGCTCCAAGCCCGAGACCTGCGCCACCTGCGCCGGCCACGGCAAGGTGCGCGCGAGCCAGGGCTTCTTCACCATCGAGCGCACCTGCCCCAAATGCCGTGGTCAGGGCCGGGTGGTCAAGAATCCCTGCAAGCCCTGCAATGGCGTGGGTCATGTGCAGAAGGAGCGCACGCTCTCCGTCGATATTCCCCCCGGTGTCGAAGAAGGAACGCGTATCCGCCTGACCGGCGAAGGCCAGGGTGGGATGAACGGCGGGCCGCCCGGCGATCTGTACATCTTCCTCTCCGTTCAGCAGCACCCGATCTTCCAGCGCGACGCCCAGGATCTTTATTGCCGCGTGCCGATCGGGTTCATCACGGCAGCTTTGGGCGGCGAGATCGAAATTCCGACTCTATCGGGGATGCGCGCAACAGTTTCCATTCCGGAAGGCACGCAGACCGGTCATCAATTCAAGCTGCGCGGGCGAGGCATGCCGCTCTTGAAGGCGCGCGGCCATCACGGCGATCTCTTCGTCGAAGTGCGTGTTGAAACTCCGGTCAAGCTTTCCAAGAAGCAAAAGGAATTGCTGCGCGCTTTCGAAGCGGAATCCCCGCAAGGGTGCAATCCCGATACGGAATCCTTCTTCGCCAAGATGAAGGAATTCCTCGCCGGCGGGGCGTGACGCGTGGATATAATGACCCATGCCTTCGTCCGTCATCGGTCATATCGCTTATCAGGAAAGCCGGTCCGAGCTGACCGTCACCTTCGTCAGCGGCAAGACCTATGCCTATGGCCTGGTACCGAAGCGGGTCTATGAAGATTTCCGCAGCGCGCAAGCGAAGGGCAATTTCTTCAACGCCCATATCCGTGACCGCTATCCGGCGCGGCGGATCAAGTCAGACCCAACCCATGAGCTGGCGGCGCGGGGTTACGCAATCGCGCGACGCGTGGTCGACTCCTTCCTCATCATCCGATTGATCGAAATATTGGAAGGGGTGGAGCATCGCCGTTCGGAGCGGGAGGGTGAAATCTATGGCATGCGCGACCTGCTTATCCTCGACGAGATCCGCCGGCTTGCACAGTCCTCCGCCATCATGAGCCTCGTCCATTCCGTCATTGGACCCGAGGCGCGCGCAGTTCGCGGCCTATTCTTTGACAAGACGCCGGCTGCGAATTGGCCGGTGCAATGGCATCAGGATTTGTCCATCGCGGTGGCCGAGAAAACGGAGATGGATGGCTGGACGGGGTGGTCGGTCAAGAACGGTGTTCCACATGTCCAGCCGCCGGCGGCAATTTTGGAACGGATGGTGAGCGTGCGGTTGCATCTCGATGATTGCGGCCCAGACAACGGCCCTCTCAAGGTGCGTCCGGGGACGCACAGCCTCGGTCGTCTCATGCGCGGGCGCATCACCGAATTGGCCATAGAGGCGCCGGAAGAAATCTGCTGTCTGAAAGCCGGGGACGCGCTGGTGATGCGGCCGCTGCTCCTGCACGCGTCGTCGCCGGCGCGCAAGCCGGACCACCGGCGAGTGATTCATCTGGAATTTGCGCCGGCAGACCTTCTACCGTCCGGTCTCAACTGGGCGTTCGGATAGAATCAGCCGGCGGTCCACACAGGCGGCGCGACCTTCAGGCGATGGATAAGATCGATGCGCTCCTGCTCGAGCTCGGGCGGCAGACGATCGCCGAAGCTCTCGAACAGGATCGACTGATCCTCGGCCTCTTCCAACCCTTCCGCGCGGTCGATGTCGGTGATGCGGCGGAACTTGTCCTTGGTGAAATCGAGGCCCTTCCAATAGAGGTCCTCGTAACGCGGCATATGACCGAACGGTCCTTCGGCGGCGTCCTGGGCGCGACCGTTGACGCGATCCACGATCCATTTGAGCACGCGCATATTCTCACCGAAACCGGGCCAGACGAATTTGCCGTTGGCGTCCTTGCGGAACCAGTTGACGCGGTAGATCCGCGGCAGCTTGGTCACTTTGTTTCTGATGCCGAGCCAATGCTTCCAATAGCCGCCCATGTTGTAGCCGCAGAACGGCAGCATCGCGAAGGGATCGCGGCGAATCTGCGCCTGGTTGACGGCGGCCGCCGTCGCCTCGGACCCCATGGTTGCCGCCCAATAGACGCCGTTCTGCCAATTGCGCGCCTCGTAGACGAGCGGGAATGTCTTTGAAAGCCGGCCTCCGAAGATGAAGGCGGAGATCGGCACGCCCTCGGGATCATCGCCGGCCGGATCGAAGCTCGGACATTGCCGCGCCGAGACCGTGAAACGCGAATTCGGATGCGCGGCCTTGCGCCCCGACTCAGGTGTCCAGTCCCCGCCCTGCCAGTCGATCAGATGCGCCGGCGGCGTATCGGTCATGCCCTCCCACCACACATCGCCGTCGTCGGTGAGCGCGACATTGGTGAAGATCACGTCATGCGTCAGCATGCGAATGGCGTTGGGATTGGACTTCATGCCGGTGCCTGGCGCCACGCCGAAGAAGCCGGCCTCCGGATTGATGGCGCGGAACGTGCCATCGGGACGCGGCTTGATCCAGGCGATGTCGTCACCGATCGTGGTCACTTTCCAGCCCTCGAATTCGGCGGGCGGCACCATCATCGAGAAATTCGTCTTGCCGCAGGCCGACGGGAACGCGGCCGCGACATAGGTCTTTTCGCCTTGCGGACTTTCGACGCCGAGAATCAGCATGTGCTCGGCCAGCCAGCCTTGGTCGCGTCCCATCAGCGAGGCGATGCGCAGTGAGAAGCATTTCTTGCCGAGAAGAGCGTTGCCGCCATAGCCCGAACCGAAAGAGACGATGGAGTAGTCGTCCGGAAAATGGACGATGTATTTATGCTGGGCGTTGCAGGGCCAAGGCACGTCCCCTTGGCCCTTGTCCAGCGGCGCGCCGACCGAATGGAGGCAATGGATGAAATCGCCGTCGCCCAGAAAATCGAGCACGTTCTGACCCATGCGCGTCATCGTCCGCATACTGACGGCTACGTAGGGCGAATCGGTCAGCTGGACGCCGATATGCGAAATCGGCGAGCCGAGCGGCCCCATGCTGAAGGGGATGACATACATGGTCCGGCCGCGCATCGAGCCCGCAAACAATCGGTCGAGCGTGGCGCGCATAACCTTCGGGTTTATCCAATTGTTGTTCGGACCGGCGTCGATTTTGTCGGCGGAGCAGATGAAGGTGCGGTCCTCGACGCGCGCCACGTCGGCGGGATCGGAACGGCAAAGAAAGGAATTCGGGCGTTTGGCCTGGTTGAGCTTGATGAGGGTGCCGCCCTTCACCATCTCGGCGCAGAGGCGGTCATATTCGCCTTGCGAACCGTCGCACCAATAAATCCGATCGGGTTGGCACTTCGCCGCGATCTCGTCGACCCAAGCGAGGAGCTTTTTGTTGCGCGTCGGATTCGCCGGCGCCGTCATGGGTACAGTCATCCTCACCTCTTTATTGCCGTTCGCTCGACGCGCCCTCTGTTACAGAGATCGCGCCAAGAGCAGGCCGCGCCCCTGGAAGGCTGGACCCGCCCGCCGGCTCTATTTTAAAAGCCGTCTGCGTCCGCCGATGGCTCTCCCAATCGGCCGGCGCAAAGCGCCCATCCTCAACTCTCCCGCTGCGTCTGATGCCGTTGGATTAGCCCTGGACATCAAGGAACGCGCGCCTCCAAATCCCCGCGATCCCTGCCGCTTTATGGGTCCAACCTAGCTGCCGGACAAGATAGTTTGCCGGGCAAAGTGCCGCAATGACCGCCTCCTAGGCTAGTTAATAGGCCCCGTCATCACATTTATGACGAGTGTGGTTTCGGATTTGAAGTTCCTAAACGTGAATGCCATGAAGATCTTAGGAGCTTCAAATCCGCCACACGAGTGCCGGCGGCCATGTTAAGAGGGGGGCCTTATGTCAGTGACCGATGAGCAACTCGAACGCTATGCCAGGCACATCGTGCTTCGCGAAGTCGGCGGCGCAGGGCAGGCCAAGCTCTTGGCCGCGCGAGTGCTGGTCATTGGGGCGGGCGGGTTGGGCAGCCCCCTCATCCTGTATCTCGCCGCGGCCGGTATCGGCACCATCGGCATCGTGGATTTCGACCGTGTTAGCCTCTCCAACCTGCAGCGTCAGATCGCCCACCGGACCCAAGATGTCGGGCGGCTGAAGACCGATTCTGCCAGCGATTCCGCCCGCGCGATCAATCCCGACGTCAAACTGGTCCCTTACGCGGAGCGCCTGACAGCCGCCAACGCCGCCTCCCTGATCGGGGCCTATGACGTCATTGCGGACGGTTCGGACAATTTCGGGACGCGGTTTCTGGTCAATGACGCGGCCTATTTTGCGGGGCGGACGCTGGTCTCGGCCGCCGTGACCGAGTTCGACGGCCAGTTGGCGACCTATAAGGCCTGGGACGGCAGAGGCCGCTTCCCCTGTTATCGCTGCCTGTTCCCCGAGCCGCCGCCGCGCGACGCGGCACCCAATTGTAGCGAGACGGGCGTGCTCGGCGCGGTTGCGGGCGTCATGGGGACTCTACAAGCGCTTGAAGTCATGAAGGAAATTCTCGGAATTGGCGACAGCATGGCGGGCCATCTGCTGATCTATGATGCCCTTGGCGGACGGTTTCGCAACGTCAAGGTGTCGCCAGACCCCGCCTGCCGCCTGTGTGGTTCCTCGCCCGCCATCGCCGATCTTTCAATTCATCACGCCAAAGCAGCCGGTTAGCTGCTTATTTAACCGGCACTTAAACTCATCTCATTAGCCTTTTCCGGATCCGGGCAGACTGCCCGTCGGGGATGATACATGGCCGAAGTGCATTTTGAGGTTTTCCGCAAAATGAGAAGGGGCGGCGAGTGGTCGCTTGTGGAGGTGATCACCCAGCGCGACGACGCGGTCAAATACGCCAAAGTCTTGGTGGAAGAAGGCGCCACTGCGGTTCGCGTGATGAAAGAGACTCATGAGCCCGAAACGGGCGATTACATGTCTCTCAGCATTTTCGAGCACGGCGCCACCGAGAGCAAAAAGAAGAACACCAAACTGGACGATGGCGCGAACTCCACACCCTGTTTCAAGCCAGACGACCTCTATTCCTATCATGCCCGCGCGACCATGGGCCGAGTCATGGCCGAGTGGCTTGGGCGACATAAACTGACTCCGACCGAGTTTATTCACACGGCAGCAGCGCTAGAGAAATTCGAGGCGACGGGGACTGTCTTTCAGCACGCGATCCAGAAGGTCGCCGTATCCCAGGCAGCGGAAGCCGAATCTTCGGTGGCACAGATCGTCAAGAGTCTGAACGAGCTTTGCACGATCGCAATGAACCGCGTTTTCAAGGATGAGCGGCGCGGGTCTTTTCCGACGCTGGAGGCTGGACAGTTTGGTCCGCTGGCCGAGAACCTGGCAGCCAATCCCGAGGGGCGTTATGTGCTCAACGGCGCACTGGCCAAATATCTGGCGACGGCGGCAAGCTGGGACGCAAAGCTGCGGAATATCCTGATCCTGATGGCCGAGTTGCCGTCGACAGGGCCGGGCCGCGTGCTTCTGCTCAGTGCGATCGACGTGCTGGTCTCGGAAATCCTCACTGGCGCGGCCGCCTTGGCCGACCTCCTCGGCCAGAACCCTGATCTCGGCCACGCCTTGATGAACCTTGTGGAGCTTTTCCTCGGGGATGAAGTCCATGTCGGGGAAGGGGGCGGTCAGGGCATCAATGAGCTCGCCCGTTTCTTCGCCAGAGACGAACTGCCCTATGCCCGCCAATCCATCGCCAGCCGCATCATCACCGAGCTCAAGGGGATGAAGCGGTTATGTCCCGGTTCCATCGACGAAGAGTTCAAGATGTTGCGCCGGCTTGGCAACAAGCTGGTGCGAGGCCAGGGGAAATATCTTTCCCACGAGGACCTTATGACGGCCTTCCAGGAGCGGTCGAAGCGCCTCGTCAGCCATGAGCCCTTGCTGCAGTTCATGCAGAACGCGAAGACGCCGGATGAAAAGCTGGAGCGGCTTCTGACTGTGGAGGAGAACATTGTCGGCGCCGAGAACAAACGGATGCTGTCGACCTTCGTGATCCCCATCATCAGCTCCAACAGCTTTGAGGCCGAGCTCTACACCGGTTCGCCGACGCGTCTGCGCCTGCGCCGCGTGGCGGAGTTGCAAGAGCGCGTGCTGCGATCGGGCTTCCAGGAGGTGCAGAAGAATCAGATCGCGTCCGCGCTGGACAAGGTCGCGCAACGCATCGACGAACGCTCGCGATTCCTCGCCTCGATCGAAACGCGCGTGGCCAATCCGAATGAACGAATGGATATGATTTTCAAACTGTGCACCGCAGGGGTGTTCACGCAGGGTGCTCTCATGACGAAGGCGCGCCAGCTTCTGATTGCATGCTTGGCCAAGCCGGGTTTCCTGGTGTCCTACACCGCGCAACTCGAACAGATAGGGAGGGGCGGCATAACCCAGGACGAGGCCTTGACGGAACTCGCGAGCCAGCTTGAGAAAATCGGCATCGCGCAAGCCGATGCCATGCGGGCGCTGGCGGCATAGAGTCGGCCGCCTTAATCAGCATCAAGTCCAGCTCACCATGGCCGGCCAGCCCCGTACTTGATCCGGGGGCCGCCCATCCAGCGCCGCGCGTCGGCGCGTCGAATAAGAGCGGCCTCGGATTATGCGTGGCGTTCGCTCCAATCGGGATTGGTATCCTCGATGAGCGTAAATTTCCATTCGCGCTTTCAACGCTTCTTGATGGCTTTCGGCAAACGCTCATGGGTTTCAGCGTCGGCCAGATACGCCATATTTCCGGCACACCTGTGCCAGACGTGGCATGCATCCGGTATTACGGCGGTACATCAATCTCGCATCATCGATTTGCGCTTGGTTTGCGAACTGGGGAATCGACAGACGCAAGCTCAAACAAAGGAGACCCCAGATGATACCGGCATTCTTCGCGATCAGCGTTTTAGTGCTTGCGCTACTTCTCTTCGATTTTGAGACGGCGCGTGAGCTGTAATAACTTTTTCTCGTTTGCCTCCGACCTCACATAGCCCCCGCCGCACGGCGAGAGTTCACCGCCGGCGAAGTCCTTACCTTGCCTTGGTGCCCGCCATAGTGAGTTAGGATTAATGCGCTTCGTCCCAGTTTTTGCCGGACCTTGCATCGACGACCAGAGGCACGCGCAGTGCGATCGCGGGCAGCGTCGCTTTCTCCATCACGCTCTTCGCCACATCACACACCTGCCGCGCTTGCGCGTCCTTCACTTCGAGCACAAGCTCGTCATGAACCTGCAGCAGAAGCTTGGCATCGAGATCATTCTCGGCGAGCGCGGCGGGAAGGCGCGTCATGGCGCGGCGGATGATATCGGCGGCTGAGCCCTGAATGGGGGCGTTGATCGCTTGGCGCTCCCCGAAGGCGCGGTGCGCCGCGTTTTGCGCCTTGACGTCGCGGATATGGATGCGGCGACCAAAGATCGTTTCGACGTAACCGTGCTCGCGTACAAAGGCCTTGGTCGATTCCATGTAATCGCGAATGCCTGGGAAGCGCTCGAAATATTTCTTGATATAGGCATCGGCTTCGCCACGCGGGATGCCGAGCTGATTGGCCAAACCAAAGCCGCTGATGCCGTAGATGATGCCGAAATTGATCGCCTTCGCGCGGCGGCGGATTTCGGCCGGCATATCCTTCACGGGAACGGAGAACATTTCCGACGCCGTCATGGCGTGGATGTCGAGACCGTCGGCGAAAGCCTGGCTCAGCGCCGGCACGTCCGCGATATGGGCGAGGAGCCGAAGCTCGATCTGAGAATAATCCGCCGAAACGAGACAGCGGCCCTCGGGCGCGACGAAGGCGCGGCGAATACGGCGGCCTTCCTCGGTGCGGATGGGGATGTTCTGCAGATTGGGCTCGTTCGAAGACAACCGTCCGGTGGTGGTCGCACCCAGCGCATAGGACGTGTGCACCCGCATGGTCGTCGGGTTGACATAGGTCGGCAGCGCGTCGGTATAGGTGGATTTGAGCTTGGAGAGCTGCCGCCATTCCAGAATGCGCTGCGGTAGGTCATGACCTGCAGCGGCCAGTTCCTCCAATATATCGGCGTCGGTGGACCAGGCTCCGGTTTTGGTGCGCCGTCCGCCCGGAAGCGAAAACTTGTCGAACAGGATGTCACCGAGCTGCTTGGGCGAGCCCAGATTGAATTTTTCGCCCGCGAGCTTGCAGCATTCCTCTTCCAGCCGTGCCATGTCGCGCGCGAAATCATTCGAAAGCTTGGCGAGGGAAGACGGCGCGATGGCGATGCCCGCGCGCTCCATATCGGCAAGCACGGCAATCAGGGGGCGCTCCAGTGTCTCGTAAACGGTGGTCCGCCGTTCGGCGGCAAGACGGGGCTTCAAGAGCAGATGAAGGCGCAGCGCGATGTCGGCCTTTCCCGCCGCATACCGCGTCGCTTCCAAAATCGCCGCGTGATCGAACGAAATACGCTCTCTGCCCTTGCCCGTAACATCGGAAAGCGCAATGGGCTTGTGGTGGAGATGCGTTTCGGAGAGCTCCTCAAGCCCATGCCCGTGCTGCCCGAGATCCAGCACATAGGATATCAGCAGCACATCGTCGATCGATTTGAGCACAACCCCGCGCTGGCGCAGAACGATCATCGCGGTCTTCAAATTGTGCCCGGTCTTCAGAACGCCTTCATCTTCGAAAAGGGGCCCAAGCTGCGCCAGGGCCTGGCGCTCGCTCAGCTGCAAAGCTGCAGAACCCGCAAGATCGAGGCCACCGTCGGCGCGATGGGCGAGTGGGATATAGCCGGCAATCCCCGCACCCACGGCGAGCGCGATGCCGAGGATTTGGGCGCGCATGGGATCGGCGTCATCGGTTTCGATCGATACGCAGATGAGGCCCGACTCCTGCGCGGCCGCGATCCAACGGCTTAGCGCGGCCGCATCGGCGATGGTTTCGTAAATGCCTTGATCTATCGGGCGCAGCAGCAGAGCCTGATCGCGTACAGCGCCGGGGCCGGCTTTGGGTTCCAGTGGCGCGGTCTGCGGCTTCATTTCCGCGTGTGGCGGCGAAGCAGTCGGAGCGCTTTGCGCTCCAACGGCCTCGTCTACTACTACGCCCAGCTTTGGCGCAGCGCGGCGCAGAAGATTGCCCAATTCCAGCGATTGCAGGAACGGCATCAATTTGGCCGGATCGGGATCGTGCACCGCGAAATCGGCGATTCCCTCATCCAATGGCACCGCATCGTCGAGCTTGACCAGGCGCTGAGAGAGCCGGGCCTGTTCGGCAAAAGTGATCAGGCTTTCCCGGCATTTGTTTTGTTTGACCTCGTCCGCCCGGGCAAGCAGCGTTTCCAGATCGCCAAACTCCGCAATCAGCTTGGCTGCGGTCTTGACACCGATGCCCGGCACGCCCGGCACATTGTCGATGGAATCCCCGATCAGAGCCTGCACATCTATGACCTTCTCGGGCGGCACCCCGAAACGGTCGATGACTTCGGCCGGCCCGATACGGCGGTTCTTCATCGGGTCCAGCATTTCGACCTTGCCGTCATGGATGAGCTGCATCAGGTCCTTGTCCGAAGAGACGATGGTGACCTTGACGCCCGTTTCGCGCGCCAGTCTGGCATAGGTGGCAATCAGATCGTCGGCTTCGAAGCCAGGTTTTTCGACGCAAGCGACGCCGAAGGCGCGGACCGCGTCGCGGGTCAGCGGGAATTGGGGAATGAGATCGTCCGGCGGCTCGGAGCGGTTGGCTTTATATTCCGTGTACATATCGTTGCGGAAGGTCTTGCTGCCAGCATCGAAAATGACCGCAAGGTGGCTTGGCTTATCTCCCGCCTTGGTATCTTCCAACAATTTCCACAGCATGTTGCAGAACCCCGCGACCGCCCCCGTGGGAAGTCCGTCGGATTTTCGCGTGAGCGGTGGAAGCGCGTGATAGGCGCGAAAAATGAAGCCGGAGCCGTCGATCAGATAGAGATGATCGCCCGGCGCAAGTGTGCGCTCCGGCGCGAGTGCGCGCGCCGCCGTGGGGTTCGGGTTCATAGCCGTCAATGCGCTTCCGCCTCGCCCCTGGCTCTGGCCTCGATGGCTTCGGGGCTGAGCACGAAGCGCCGGTCGCAATAACCGCAAACGACGAAGGTCTGGTCGCCCATTTCGAGATAGACCCTCGGATGGCCGAGCGCGCCTTCTCCGCCATCGCAGGCAACGCGCGTGCGGGTGACCACGATCGTTTCAGGCGCTTGGAGGCTCATGCAGGTCTTCCCAGGAATTTCCGAAAGCGCGGGGATCATAGCGGGCAACGCCGCCGCCGCAACCCCGTGTGACGGACGCTCCTTAAGGCATCATTCGTGGGGGCGAGCGACAAAGGAAAGAACACCGCCGATGGCGGCCAGGACCGCCCAACCGGGCAAGGACAAAATTGCCACGGCCGCCATCGCGATCGGCGCAGGCAAAGCCATGCTCCACGCTTTGGGATCGGCGCCGTAAAGCGTCAGTATGTGTTCGAGAGTGCGGATGGTGCGAACGCCGCCGGACTCGATGGTGGTGATCTCGTCCGCGCCGATCAGCATCAACGCATGCGCGACCAGCACGATTCCCAGGATGCGCACCCCGACGGTGACATGTTTATTCATGGGTGGCGCGAGTTCATCCCGGCTAACGGTGGATCGGCGGCGGAGGAGGGGGCACGGGGGGATGGCGGTCGGACCCGCCCGCGCTCACAAGGCCGAGAAGCGTGCCTAAGATGCCGATCACGGCCCAACCGGGCCAAGAAATAATGCTGATGCAGACGTCCGCGAATTGTGGCGGGAGATTCTGCGCAAACCACACCCCGGCGTCGAAGCCGCAAAGCATCAGGATATGACTGAACGAACGCGCGATCATTCCGCCCGTTTGTTCCAGGCTGCTCACCACGTCCGCGCCAAGGAGCATCATGGCGATGACGATCAGAAAGACACTGGTGATGCGAAGAATCTGCATAGTATCGGACGGTCACGCTCCAAACCGTGCATCGCCGATTTTATAGGGTTCGCCGGCTTTGTCGCGGGTCAAGAAGGCTTGTGTCGGCGATTTAAAAACGCCCGGAGGAAAAAGAGTCCCGGGCGTCTCCACAATCCTACACCAGACTAACCGGCTTGCTGCTCGCCTTCGCCGGCCTGCTGCTTCTTGGAAAGGTCCTCGCCGGTGGCCTGATCGACCACTTTCATGGACAGGCGTACCTTACCGCGGTCGTCCATGCCGATGAGCTTCACCTTCACCACATCGCCTTCTTTGACCACGTCATTGACCTTGGCGACGCGTTTTGCCGCGAGCTCCGAAATGTGCACCAAGCCATCGCGCGGTCCGAAGAAATTCACGAAGGCGCCGAAATCCATGATCTTGACGACCTTGCCTTCGTAGATTTCCCCGATTTCGGGTTCCGCCACGATTGACTTGATCCATTTCAGCGCCGCTTTGATGGATTCTCCGTCGGCGCTCGCCACTTTGATGGTGCCGTCGTCCTGGATATCGATCTTGGCGCCCGTCTTCTCGACGATCTCGCGGATCACCTTGCCGCCCGATCCAATGACTTCGCGGATCTTGTCGGTGGGTATTTTGATGGTTTCGATGCGCGGCGCATGTTCGCCGAGTTCCGCGCGCGCACCGGTGATCGCTCTTCCCATCTCGCCGAGGATGTGGATACGCCCAGCCTTCGCCTGATCGAGCGCAACCCGCATGATCTCTTCGGTGATGCCGGTGATCTTGATGTCCATCTGCAGCGAGGTGACACCCTGATCGGTGCCCGCCACTTTGAAATCCATGTCGCCGAGATGATCTTCATCGCCGAGAATATCGGAGAGCACCGCGAATTTCTTCCCCTCCAGGATGAGGCCCATGGCGATGCCTGCGACAGCGCGCTTCAACGGAACGCCCGCATCCATCAGAGCGAGCGAAGAACCGCAAACCGTTGCCATGGACGATGAACCGTTTGATTCCGTAATCTCAGAGACTAGGCGGATCGTATAGGGAAACACCGTCTTGTCCGGAAGCAGCGGATTGATCGCCCGCCAGGCGAGCTTGCCGTGACCGATCTCACGCCGGCCCGCGCCCATCATGCGCCCCACCTCGCCCACGGAATAAGGCGGGAAATTGTAATGCAGCATGAAGTGCTGCTTGTAGGTCCCTTCGAGCGAATCGATGAATTGTTCGTCCTCACCGGTTCCCAGAGTGGCGACCACAAGGGCCTGGGTTTCGCCACGGGTGAACAGCGCGCTGCCATGGGCGCGCGGAAGCACGCCGACCTCGGAGACAATCGGACGCACCGTTTTCAGATCGCGCCCGTCGATGCGCCGGCCGGTCTCGATGACCGAGCCCCGCATCACGCGGCTTTCCATTTCCTTGAACAGCTTGCCGAAGAGATTGGGCGGAATCTTGCCCGGTTCCTCGCCGACAAGCGCAGCGGCCGCCTCGCTCTTGATTGCATCGATACGGACGTGCCGGGATCCCTTCTCGGCAATCTGATAGGCAGATTTCAACTCATCCTCGACATGGCGCGCCAGAAGATCCAGCTCTGCCACATATTCGTTCGTCTTCATCTCGCGAGGCTCTTTGGCCGCCTTCTCCGCAAGACGGATGATCGCATCGATCACCTTCTGCATTTCGCGGTGGCCGAACATGACGGCGCCGAGCATGATTTCCTCCGAGAGCTCCTTCGCCTCGGATTCGACCATCAGCACGGCATCACCCGTGCCGGCGACCACCAATTCGAGATCGGAATTCACCATGTCGTCGATTTGCGGGTTGAGTCTGTATTCGCCGCCGATATAGCCGACGCGGGCCGCGCCGATGGGCCCCATGAAAGGAATGCCCGAAAGGGTCAGCGCGGCCGATGCCGCCACCATGGCTACGACATCGGGCTCGTTTTCGAGATCGTGACTGAGCACGGTGATGATGACCTGGGTCTCATTGCGATAGCCGGGCGCAAAGAGAGGACGAATCGGCCGGTCGATGAGGCGGGAGATCAAGGTCTCGCGCTCGGTGGGCCGCCCCTCCCGCTTGAAATAGCCGCCTGGGATCTTGCCCGCGGCATAGAATTTTTCCTGATAATTGACGGTCAAGGGGAAGAAATCGATGCCCACTTTGGGCTCCGTCTGACCGACCGCCGTGGCCAGAACCACCGTTTCGCCATAGGTCGCCATGACGGCCCCATCGGCCTGTCGCGCGACCTTTCCTGTTTCAAGAACGAGCTTGCGCCCGCCCCAATCGATCTCCTCGCGATGTATTTTGAACATAGATATTTTCCTTCTTTCCCGCCGCCGGATTGCCGCGGGCCTTCCTTGCTGATGTGGTCAAGAAAACTGATGTATAGGGATGCGCGTTCCCGCGCGCCCGTTTCTTTGAGGCCGGAACTCTCTTCCAGCCTGTTGGCACGGCTCGGTCCCGGCCGGTTTGCCGAAGAGAGATCAGCGGCGCAAACCCAAACGCTGGATCAGAGCTTCGTAGCGCGACTGATCCTTGGACTTCACATAATCGAGCAGGCGGCGCCGCTGCGAGACCATCTTGATCAGCCCGCGCCGCGAGTGATTGTCCTTCGCGTGCGTCTTGAAGTGCTCCGTCAAATTGGTAATGCGCTCCGAGAGCACGGCGACCTGGACCTCGGGCGAACCTGTATCCTTCTCGCCCGTCGCATATTGGGTGATCACTTCTTTCTTTCGTTCTGCCGTCACCGACATCGGTATATTCCTATCCTGGGACCAAGCCATTAGTGGCTCGCTCCGAAATTGAAAACTCTGAACGGTCGCAACTCCCCTTGGGCGATTTCGGCGAGCGCTACCGGCTCGCCTTTGGCCGTAGAGAGATAGACCGTCCGACCTTGGAAATCCGCTCCCGCTTCAGTGGGTCCGTCCTGTTGTTCCATCAGGCGCGCGAAGTGCGGCGCACGGATGAGGACGGAGTTGCCGTTGCGAAGGCGAACCGAATCCGGCTCCGTCACGGCCAGCGCCGGGATGCCGTCCAGCGCGGTCGCGATGGGCCTTAAATGCTCCAAAGCGGCCGGACTATGGCCGAAACCCTCCAGCATTTCCAGCGAAATTGCGGATTCTATAGAAAAGGACCCGACCCTCAACCGGCGCAGCTGCGCCACATGGCCAACTGTGCCCAAAGCGAGAGCGAAATCGCGCACCCAGGCACGGATATAGGAGCCCTTGCCGCAGGCCACTTCAAAGACCGCGTGGTCAGGGTCGGGCAACTCGATCAGGCGGGCATCGCGGATGAGAATCGGCCGCGCGGCCAGCGACAGCACCTCACCTCCCCGCGCCAGATCATAGGCCCTTTCGCCTTCCACTTTGATCGCCGAATAGGATGGGGGTACCTGCATGATTTCCCCAATGAAACGGGGAATTCCGTCCAGGATTTGTTGGCGCGACGGGCGGACGTCCGAGGAGGCCGTGCAGCGGCCCTCGGCATCGTCGGTATCGCGGGCCTCTCCCCACCGCGCGGTGAAGCGATAGAGCTTCTCGCCATCCATGGCATAGGGCACCGTCTTGGTGGCCTCCCCCAGCGCAATCGCAAGAACCCCGGTCGCCAGCGGATCGAGCGTCCCGGCATGGCCCGCTTTGGCCGCATCGAAGAGGCGCCGAACCCGCGATAAAGCCTGGGTCGAGGTCATGCCTTTGGGCTTATCGAGAACGACCCAGCCGTGGACGGGTGATCCCCTACGTTTGCGTGGCATTAGAGCACGTTCCTCCCCCTGCTGAGCTGGGGTGGGGGAAGGTGGCAAGCATCGCGAGGGTGGTGGATTTGAAGTTCCTAAGATCTTCATGGCGTTCACGTCGCCCGGAACATTGCCCAAGCACCTGCGAAGTTCGGATTCGCCACTCCAAGTGCGTCATTGCGTGTCTTCGCCGCGATCGTCGGGAGCGGCCAAGTCTCGCGCAACTTTCTCGGAGTGCAAGATCCGCGCGATTCGCTCGGCCTCGGCGAAGGAGGTGTCTTCGACAAAGCGCAGCTCCGGCGTGAACTTCAATTCGATCCCGCGGCCGAGCTCGCCGCGCAGGAAACCCCGATGACGATTGAGCGCCGCAATGGTGCCCGCTGCGTTGACGCCGCCCAAAGGCTCGACGAACACCGTCGCGTGCCGCATGTCCGGCGAGGGCTTCACCTGAGTGACGGTCACCGAGACCCCAACCAGCTCGGGATCGCGAATATCGGTCTGGCGCAGAATATCGGACAGCGCGTGACGCAGCACCTCGCCCACCCGCAATTGCCGCTGCGAAGGGCCTTTCTGTGCTGCATGATTGCGATGCGGGGACATGTCCGTTACGGCAATGACGATGTTCGAGACTATCAGAGCGAACGCTTGATGGTTTCGACCTCGTAGCACTCGATGATATCGCCCTTCTGTATCTCGTGATAATTGGCGAAGGCCATGCCGCATTCCTGCCCGGACTGGACTTCCCGCACCTCGTCCTTGAAGCGCTTCAGCGTCGAGAGTTCGCCTTCGTGGATCACAACGTCGTCGCGGACGAGGCGCACCTTTGCTCCGCGCCGCACCAGCCCTTCGGTGACGCGGCAGCCGGCCACCTTGCCAACCTTGGAGATGTTGAACACTTCGAGGATCTGGGCATTGCCGAGGAAGCGTTCGCGCGTCTCGGGCGCCAACATGCCGGACAGCACCGCTTTTACGTCATCGAGCACATTGTAGATGATGTTGTAATAGCGGATTTCGACCCCGTCGCGCCGGGCGCGCTCGCGCGCCTGCACATTGGCCCGCACATTGAAGCCGATGATCGCAGCTCCCGATGCGTGCGCCAAAATAACGTCGGATTCGGTGATGCCACCGACGCCGCCATGGAGAATTTGCGCCGCGACTTCGTCCGTGCCGAGCTTGTTGAGCGCGCCATCGATCGCTTCGAGCGAACCTTGCACATCGGCCTTGATGAGGAGCGGCAGCAGCCGCTTCTCGCCATCTTTCTGACTTTTCAGGAGCTGATCGAGGGACTGGCGCGAAATCATCGCGTGACGGCCCTCACGGCGCTTGCGGCCGCGATATTCGGTGACCTCGCGGGCTCGCGCTTCGGAATCGACGACCACGAACTCATCCCCGGCTTCCGGCGCCGCCGACAGTCCCAGCACCTCAACGGGCTCGGACGGGCCGGCGTGGTCCACGGTCTCGCCTTTGTCGTTCACCAGCGCGCGCACGCGTCCCCACTCGGAACCGGCGACAAGAAGGTCGCCCTGGCGCAACGTCCCCCGCTGCACCAGCACGGTCGCGACCGGTCCGCGGCCCTTGTCGAGCTTGGCTTCGATCACGGCGCCGTCGGCGGGGCGCTTCGGATTGGCCTTGAGATCGAGCACTTCGGATTGCAGCAGGATGGCCTCTTCGAGCTTTTCGAGCCCTGTCCCCTTGGTGGCCGAGACTTCGACCGCCAGCACCTCACCACCCAATTCTTCGACCTGGATTTCGTGCTGCAAGAGCTCGTTCTTCACGCGCGCCGGGTTCGCGTCGCCCTTATCGATTTTGTTGATGGCAACGATGATGGGCACATTCGCGGCTTTGGCGTGAGCGATGGCTTCGACCGTTTGGGGCATGACGCCGTCGTCCGCGGCAACCACCAGAATGACGAGATCGGTCACCTTGGCGCCGCGCGCGCGCATCGCGGTGAAGGCCGCATGGCCCGGCGTATCCAAAAAGGTGATCTTGGCGCCGGAGGGAAGCTGAACCTGATAGGCGCCGATATGCTGCGTGATGCCGCCCGCCTCTCCAGCCACAACGTCGGTCTTGCGCAAGGCATCTAGAAGCGAGGTCTTGCCGTGATCGACATGTCCCATCACGGTCACGATCGGGGCCCGCGAGATCATATCGTTAGGATCATCGACGAGACCGCGCAGACCCTCCAGAACGTCGGACTCCGCAACCCGCTTGACCGAATGGCCGAGCTCCGTCGCCACCAGTTCGGCCGCATCGGCGTCGATGGTGTCATTGCTCGTCACCATCACGCCGCTCTTCATCAGGACCTTGATGACGTCGACGCTGCGCCGGGCCATGCGGTTGGCGAGCTCCGCCACCGTGATGGTTTCGGGGATCACCACTTCGCGTGGCCCGGCCGGCGGGGCCGGCTGCTGCTGGCGATGCGCGCGGTTCAGCTGGCGCCGGTAGGATGCGAGCGAACGCATGCGTTCTTCGTCTTCGGACAGCGCGCGCGTGATAGTGAGCTTGCCGGCGCGGCGGCCTCCCGGCGTTGCCTTACGCGGGGCAGGCGTCTTGACCGGCGTCTTGCCGCCCTTCTTCGCCGTGACCTCATCTTCCTCTTCGGTAAGATCGCGGGCGCGCTTGACCGAGGGTGAGGGTGGGGCCGACGATGGCGTGCCGGCTTCGGCTTCCTTTTCTTTCAGACGGCGAGCAGCTTCCTGTTCGGCGCGGCGGCGGGCTTCTTCTTCGGTCGCCTTGCGCGCTTCTTCTTCGGCCTTGCGTCTCTCGGCCGCTTCGCGCTCGCGGCGCATGCGGTCTTCTTCGATGGCGCGGCGCGCCGAATCCTCTTCGGCGCGCTTGCGCGCTTCTTCCTCGAAAAACTTCGCATCGGTCAGGGCACGAAGGCGCGCTTCTTTCTCGTCTTCAGTGAGTTCACGTAAGACCACGCCGCCGCGACTGGCAGCCGCGCGACGGGCCTCCTCGCGAAGGTCCGCAGCTGGATGCAGGGCCTCCTCGGCGGCGGCATGCTTGGCGGGCCTTTCCGGTTCGGCCACACCTTTGCCGGGCGCCACGCGGGCGCGCTTCTTCTCCACCACCACCGCTTTGCTACGGCCATGGCTGAAGCTCTGGCGAACCGTCGAAGTTTCGGTCCGCTTCAGCGACAGTGTCTTACCGCCGCGCGCTCGCGCACCGCTGTCATCCGTCTCGCTCATTCGATCCTTTCACCAACAATTCCACAACTCGAAAGCGGGCAAGCGGGCATCAGCCCGGCCCTCCCGCCTTACCGTCCGAAAAACCTTCCCAGACCCAAGGCCTGAGCGGCCGAAACCCGCTTAGCCGCGCCGCTTCGAAGATCAGCCGCTCCGCAATCCGCCCCGGATTGAGCGCTGCATGTACCACATTCTCCCGCCCCAGGGCCAAGCTCAATTCGGCATTGGTGAGCGCCCCGATAACAAAGGGAACATGGCCCCCTGCCCTCGCTGCGGCCTGGAGTTTGCGCCGCCCGTCCGGAGCGGCTTCCGACGCCTCCACGATGAGAACCGGGGGGTTTGCGCCGCGCAAAGCCTTCTCGACCTGGTCGAACCCCAAGACCAGTTCGCCAGCCCGCCGGGCAAGTCCCAAATGGGCCAGAATGCGCTCGACCAGCCGGGATTCGGCGCGCTCGGGAAGGCTCCCATCCGCGGAAGCGGGCGCTTTGGCCGCCCGGGCGAAAAGGCGCTTGGCCACCGCTTGTGCGATGATCGCACGGTCCGCGCTGACCCAAAGCCCGCGGCCGGGAAGCTTAGCCTCCACATCGGGAACCACCTGACCATCGGGCGACAGCACAAAACGCAATAGCCTGGCTTCCGGCAGCACCTCGCCTGTGACGATACAGCGCCGCTCGCGCGAGCCGCCCATCGAACCGCTCCTGCCGTCTGGGTCTTCGTGCTGCTCGGCCAGTGCCATCACGCTTCAGGCGCTCCTTCCACGGCGGCGGCCTGCGGCTTGACCAGGTCCTCCTCTTTCACCCAGCCCGCTTTCACGCGTGCCTTCATGATGATGTCGTTGACCTCGTCGGCCGCCAGATCAAAGCCGTCCAGCGCGCCCGGAACACGCACGCGCTCATTGCCCTTGTTCTCGACATAACCCAGAAGATCGTCGCTCGCACAGCCGGCCAAATCCTCCAGGGTCTTGATCCCGTTCTCACCAAGGCTCACCAGCATCGGCGGGCTGAGCCCTTCGACCTCAGCCACCTCGTCGGCGACGCCCAATTCGCGCCGCTTGGCGTCCAAAGCCGCATTCTTCTCTTCGATATAGCCGACGGCGCGCGTTTGCAGCTCTTCGGCGGTGTCTTCGTCGAAACCTTCGATCTCGGCAAGCTCATGCACGGGCACAAAGGCCACGTCCTCGACACTCGCGAAACCTTCGGAGGCGAGCAATTGGGCGATGGTCTCATCCACATCCAGCGCTTCCATGAAGAGCTGCGTGCGCTCGGCAAATTCCTTCTGGCGGCGCTCGGATTCTTCCTGTTCGGTCAGGATGTCGATCTGCCATCCCGTGAGCTGGGAGCCAAGACGCACATTCTGGCCGCGGCGGCCGATGGCGAGTGAAAGCTGATCGTCGGGCACCACCACTTCGACGCGGCGCGTCTCCTCGTCCAGCACGACTTTGCTGACCTCGGCAGGGGCCAGCGCATTCACGATGAAGGTGGCGGGATCGCCATTCCAGGGAATGATGTCGATACGCTCGCCTTGCAATTCCTGAACCACCGCCTGCACGCGCACGCCGCGCATGCCGACGCATGCCCCCACCGGATCGATCGAGGAATCCTTGGAGATCACCGCGATCTTGGCGCGCGAGCCTGGATCGCGCGCCACAGCGCGGATTTCGATGATGCCGTCATAGATCTCGGGCACTTCCTGCGCGAAGAGACGCGCCATGAATTGTGGGTGGGTGCGGGAGAGGAAGATTTGCGGCCCACGGGTTTCGCGGCGTACGTCATAGATATAAGCCCGGATGCGGTCGCCGTTGCGAAAACTTTCGCGCGGAATCATCTCGTCGCGCCGCACCACGCCCTCGGCGCGGCCAAAATCCACCACGACCGAGCCGAACTCGACCCGCTTCACGGTACCGTGCACGATCTCCCCGATTCGGTCCTTGTATTCGTCATATTGACGCTCGCGCTCAGCATCGCGCACTTTCTGCACGATCACCTGTTTCGCCGCCTGGGTGGCGATGCGCGAGAACTCGATGGGGGGAAGCGTCTCGGCGATGATGTCGCCAACTTGGGCGGCGGGATTGCGTCGGCGCGCATCCGCGATGGAGATTTCGATCTTGTCGTTTTCGATCTGATCGACCACGTGCAGATAGCGCGAAATATGGGTCTCGCCGGTCTTGGGATCGATTTCGACCTTGATCTCGTTCTCGGTGCCGTAGCGCGATTTCGCCGCGCGCTGCATCGCCTCTTCCATCGCGTGGATCACGACGTTCTTGTCGATCGATTTCTCGCGCGCAACCGCGTCGGCGATCTGCAACAATTCAAGCCGGTTGGCGGCAACTCCGATGGCCATATCCTTCGCTCCTCTTTGCCCGCTTCATCGCCCCTTGTCTGGTGACGACGAATTTCGGTTCATCTCCTAATGTGAAGCCTTCGCTTCTTTCATTTCCCGTGCCTTCAGGCTTTCTCTTATCAAATGGTCTGTGAGAACCAGCTTTGCATCCGCGATATCGGAGGTGGGAAGCCGCACGCGGTGGGTCTCGCCCTCGCCGCTCACCTCCATCAGCACATCGGAACCGTCCAAGCCCATGAGCACGCCCTTGAAACGCTTGCGGCCGTCGACGCCATGGGCCAACTCCACGCGCGCTTCATGCCCCGCGAAGCGGGCAAAATCGGATTCGGCGGTGAGCGGCCGGTCGATGCCTGGCGAAGAGACTTCAAGCACATATTCGTCGGTAATCGGATCGGCGGCTTCCAGCACCTCGGACAAAGCGCGCGACAGCGCCGCACAATCGTCGACGTCCATTTGACCATCGGGACGCTCCGCCATCACTTGCAGCGTTTTTCTGGCCGCTCCCTTGACCCGCAAACGCACGAGTCGATAACCCGCCGCTTCGACGGCAGGGGCAAGCAGTGAATCCAGGGCGCTTTGACCGCTCAATTCATTCCTCATCGATGCCAAACCATGCAAGGCTATTGGACGAAAGCTTTTCCGACGCGGCGATCTTACGATCGCCACACAACAGTTTTTCTGTTGTCCGGAATATCGTCTATCTACGCTCTGACAGGTCCGAATACAAGGGTCGGTACGGTGACACTTGTTCACCATGCGGGCGTTTCCCTATGGGAATGACCGCCGATTCACCTAGATTGGCTGCTACCTTCTCAGGACATTCATGGACCTCCCCTCAACACTGGACGCCGAAAGCCAGGAGCTGCCGCAAAATCCACAACCGCTACGGTGGGGCCCCTGGGCGACGCTCGGCTGGGGCGTCCCTCTGGCGGCGAGCGCGATTCTTTCGCAGACGCTAGGCGCCTTCGGTTTTGTGATGTGGTGGGGATTGCTCCATCCCGACCAGCCCATCACACGCGCCGATATCGCCACGAACGGCCCGTTGCTGGCGTTCTCTCTTGCGGTGTCCGCGCCTATAGTGCTCGGCGTCCTTGCCTTCGTTGTGCGCGCCTCGCGCGTGCCCGTGAGCGAATATCTCGGACTGAAATGGCCGCGCTGGCGAGATTTCGGCATCGGGGTCGCGGCGCTTGCCGCCGTGCTGCTTGCAACCGGAGCGGTGGCCGGATTGACCGGCCAGGAAACCCCAGAATTCATGGGAGATACCTACAACTCCGCGAAAGTGGCGGGCATGTTGCCTCTCTTGATGGTCTCTTTCGTGTTCCTGGGGCCATTGCAGGAAGAATTGCTGTTTCGCGGCTTCTTCTTTCGGGGTTTCGTTGCGAGTTTCGGCGCCTGGCCGACGATTATCCTGACCTCGGCCGTATGGGCGCTCACGCATGTGCAATATCAATGGTTCTTTGTGGGCGAGATCTTCGCGCTGGGCTTGGTGTTCGGCTGGCTCAGATGGCGCAGCGGTTCGACAATTCTCACCATCGTGCTGCATGCCGCGGTCAACGGCATGGCGCTTGTGGAAGTCGCGACTCTCGTGAACTCGTAACAGTTTCACACGCGCGAGAAGCGCAAATAGGCGCATTGACGTCCCGCTTTGATGGCCTTGGCTTCGTAGCGCGTCTCAGGCCAATCGGACGGTCGCGCATGCCAATCGGCGCTTGATTCGGCCATCCATCGGAACGCGGGATGAGCGCAGAAGCGCTCCAGCGCGAAGACGAGATATCCCGCATCGTCCGTAGCAAAGCGCAGCTCGGCGCCTTTTCTCATCACGCGCGCAAGCGCGTCCAGCGTCTCCATTTGGATGAGGCGCCGTTTGTGATGACGAGTCTTGGGCCACGGGTCGGGAAAAAGTATGAATAGGCGAGCGAACGAGCCGTCCGGCGCTGCCGCGATCACGTCGCGGATATCCTCCGTATAAAGACGGATATTGCGCAAGTTCTTGTCGGCGATGCGGGAGAGCAGCTTGGCCATGCCCGCGACATAGGGTTCGGCGCCGATGAGCCCCACTTCCGGGTGCGCTTGCGCCTGCCAGGCCAGATGTTCGCCGGCGCCAAATCCCACTTCGAGCCAGACATCGGTGACCGATCCTTGTTCGAAATATTCGCGCGGATCCAGGCCCTGCTGCGGCGTCAGAGCCAATATCGGAAGGAGAGATTCGAGCAGGCCCGCCTGCCGCGCGCGCAGCTTCGGCCCCTTGCGACGGCCATAATGCTTGCGCCGGAAGGCGGAGTCAGAACGCGGCTCTGAGCTTATCCGCGAGATCGGTCTTCTCCCAGGAGAACCCGCCTTCGCTATCGGGGGCGCGGCCAAAATGCCCATAGGCCGAGGTGCGGGCATAGATCGGCTTGTTCAGGCCCAAATGCTCGCGAATGCCGCGCGGGCTCAGACTCATCAGCTGAGGCAGGATGGTCTCGAGCTTGGCGGCGTCCACATGTCCGGTTTCGTGCAGATCGACATAGAGCGACAGCGGGTCGGAGACGCCGATGGCATAGGCGATCTGGATCGTGCAGCGATCCGCCAAGCCCGCCGCCACGACGTTCTTGGCGAGGTAGCGCGCGGCATAGGCCGCCGAGCGGTCCACCTTGGTCGGATCCTTGCCGGAGAACGCACCGCCGCCGTGGGGCGAGGCTCCGCCATAGGTATCGACGATGATCTTGCGTCCCGTCAGCCCGCAATCCCCGTCCGGCCCCCCGACCACGAAGGCGCCTGTGGGGTTGACGTGCCAGACCGTGCTCTTGGTCAGCCAGCCTTCTGGAAGCGCCTTCCTCACATAGGGCTCGATGATGTCGCGCACATGTTTGGATTCCAGCTTGGGATCGAGGTGCTGGGTCGAGACCACGATTTGCGGCACTTCCACCGGCTTGCCGTTCTCGTAGCGCACGGTGACCTGCGACTTGGCGTCGGGACCGAGCTGCGGCTCCTTCCCGGATTTGCGCGCTTCGGCCATGAGCTTGAGGATGGCGTGGCTGTACTGGATGGGCGCGGGCATGAGGACGTCGGTCTCGCGACAGGCATAGCCGAACATGATGCCTTGATCGCCGGCGCCTTCATCCTTGTTGTCCTTGGCATCGACGCCTTGCGCGATATGGGGCGATTGCTTGTGCAGCAGGACTTCGATGTTGGCGTGCTGCCAGTGAAAGCCTTCCTGCTCATAACCGATGTCGCGAATGGCAAAGCGCGCGCTGTCGATCAGGATATCCTTGCTGATCTCTTCGGGCCCGCGCGTCTCGCCGGCGATGACGACGCGGTTGGTGGTGGCAAGCGTTTCGCAGGCGACGCGCAAATCTTTCGGCGCCCAGCCATATTTGGGTCCTAAGCGGAAGAACGCGTCCACCACCTCATCGGAAATGCGGTCGCAGACCTTGTCCGGATGGCCCTCCGACACGGATTCGCTGGTAAACAGATAGGATGAACGCTGCATCGTCGCCCTCATTCACGTTTAGCCCGGGTTCTTGCAGGGAATCGGAGAGGGGTCAATCGGGCTGATCGAGAGTTTCTTCTGGAGCTTAATGGGGCTCTCTCATCATAGGATAAAGCGTGACAGATCCTGGTCTTTGGCCAGATCCTCCACGCGGGCGCGCACATAGGGGCCGTCGATGGTGAGCCTTTCCTCCGGCCGGTCGGTCGCGGTGAAGCTGATCTCGTCCAGGACGCGCTCCATGATGGTCTGCAGCCGTCGCGCGCCGATGTTTTCCACACGCGCATTCACGTCGGCGGCAATCTGCGCAATGGCCTCTATGCCGTCCTCGGTGAAGGCGAGCGTAACGTTTTCCGTCGCCATGAGCGCCACATATTGTTTGATGAGGCTGGCCTCCGGCTCCGTCAGGATGCGCTTGTAATCATCGCGCGTCAGCGCTTTGAGCTCGACGCGAATGGGAAGACGGCCCTGCAGCTCGGGCAAAAGATCGGAGGGTTTGGCCAGATGGAAGGCGCCCGACGCGATGAAGAGAATATGATCGGTCCTGACGGTGCCGTGCTTGGTGGCGACCGTCGTCCCTTCCAGAAGCGGCAACAGATCGCGCTGCACGCCCTCGCGTGAGATGTCGGCCCCGCCGCGGGTTTCTCCCCGTGCGCTGATCTTGTCGATCTCGTCCAGGAACACGATTCCGTTGTTTTGCACATTGTCGATGGCATCACGAATGATGGATTCATTGTCGAGGAGCTTGTCGGCTTCTTCGGCGATGAGAAGCTCGTGCGAGACTGCGACGCTCATGCGCCGCGTCTTGGTGCGGCCGCCCATCGCCTTGCCGAAGATGTCGGCGAGGTTGACCATGCCGATCTGCGCCCCGGGCATGCCGGGGATTTCGAGCGACGGCATACCGCCGGCATCGCGCACTTCGATCTCGATCTCCTTGTCGTCGAGCTCGCCCGCGCGCAGGCGCTTGCGAAAGGATTCGCGGGTGGCAGGGCTCGCATTGCCGACAAGTGCGGCGAGCACCCGCTCCTCGGCCTTCGCTTCGGCCTGCGCTTCCACTTCCTTGCGTTTGGCGCTGCGCACCAGGGCGATCCCCACTTCAAGAAGATCGCGCACGATCTGTTCGACGTCGCGGCCGACATAGCCGACCTCGGTGAATTTTGTCGCTTCGACCTTGAGGAAAGGCGCCTGGGCCAATTTGGCGAGCCGGCGCGAGATCTCGGTCTTGCCCACCCCGGTCGGCCCGATCATTAGGATATTCTTCGGCAGCACTTCCTCGCGCAGGGCTTCAGGCAATTGCTGGCGCCGCCAGCGGTTCCGCAGCGCGATGGCGACCGCACGCTTGGCGTCGTGCTGGCCGACAATGTAGCGGTCCAGTTCGGAAACAATTTCTCTTGGCGTGAAGAAAGCACTCATCAGGAACCTTTGCTCAAACGAATCAAAGCGGCGCGCCGGCGAGCGTCTCGATGGTCACGTTCTCATTGGTGAAGACGCAGATTCCGGCAGCGATCTTCATGGCGCGCCGGGCGATCTCATCGGCGGACAAATCGAGCGGAAGCAGAGCGCGCGCGGCAGCCAGCGCATAGGGCCCGCCGGAGCCGATCCCGATCAGGCTGTCCTCGGGCTCCAGCACATCGCCGGTGCCGGAGAGGACCAGCGAGGAGTTCCGGTCCGCCACCGCCATCATGGCTTCAAGCCGGCGGAGGTAGCGGTCGGTGCGCCAATCCTTGGCGAGTTCCACACAGGCCCGCGCAAGATTGCCCGGATGGGTCTCCAGCTTTGCCTCAAGCCGCTCGAACAGCGCGAAGGCATCCGCCGTCGCTCCGGCGAAACCGGCAATGACGTCACCCTTGCCGAGCCGCCGCACCTTCTTGGCATTGGCTTTGACGATGGTGTTGCCCATCGATACCTGGCCATCGCCCGCAATCACCACCAGGCCGCCCTTGCGGACGGATAGGATGGTTGTGCCGTGCCATAGCGCTTCGGTCATGCTCTGGGCTCCTGGGGCGCGGCTGCGGGGTAGGATATGGGCCGGGGCGCGAACCGGCGCAACAGCGGGCGCTTAAACCTTTCGACTACCCCGATTTCATAAGATATAGCTCAGCAGCTTCATTTAAAGACGTAAGCCATGCGGACCGCCATCATCGAACGCAAGACCCGGGAGACGGAGATTCTGGCCTCCGTCGATCTGGACGGCACCGGTCTTTACGACATCGACACCGGCATCGGCTTTCTCGACCATATGCTGGAGAGCTTTTCGCGCCATTCGGCCATCGATTTGAAAGTGCGCGCCCAGGGCGATCTGCATGTCGATTTCCACCACACGACCGAAGACACCGCCATCGTCATCGGCCAAGCGATCCGGCGCGCGCTCGGCGATTTTGCAGGCATCCGGCGGTTCGGCTCGATCCTGATGCCGATGGACGAGACCTTGACGCAGGTCGCAATCGACATCTCCAACCGCCCCTATCTGATCTGGAAGGTGCAATTCACCCGCCCCAAGATCGGCGAGATGGACACCGAGCTGTTCCGCGAGTGGTTCCAGGCGTTGGCGCAAAACGCCGGCATCTGCCTGCACATCCAAAATCTCTACGGCGAGAACAGCCACCACATCGTGGAGACCTGCTTCAAGGGAACCGCGCGGGCGCTGCGTCAGGCGATTGAGATCGACGAGCGGCTGGAGGGCGCCGTGCCGTCCACCAAGGACACGCTGTCGGACAAATAGGCGCTCCCAATGGCCGAGTTCGCCCGCGCCGTTGCGTTGGAGCCCGATAGCGCGACGCTGCATAGCGCGATGGATGTCGCGCGCGGAGTGAGCCGGCTTCTGCTGGCCGAGGGGTTGAGCCCCATTGTCGAATTTTCGCTTCCCAACAATCGCCGCCTGGACGTGGCGGCGCTTGGACCGGATGGCACGATTGCGGGCATCGAGATCAAAATCAGCCTCGCCGATCTACGCGCGGACGACAAATGGCCGGATTACCTCTCGTTCTGCGATCTGTTCTATTTCGCGGTGCCGCCGGAATTCCCGCTGAACACGCTTCCCGCCACCACGGGGCTCATCGTCGCGGACCGTTTCGGCGGCCAGATCATCCGCGAATCCCAGCGTAAGATGCTGCATGCGAGCCGACGCCGCGCGCTGACCCTGCGCTTTGCCATGATTGCCGCCCAACGCCTGACGCGTGCCTTCGATCCCAATTGCGGCTGAGAGAACTCCAGCGTCATGAACCTGTTCGCTAAGAAATTGCCGGCGGCGGACGAGGTTCATGGCCTACGCCGATGCCTGACCGCCTCTGATCTCACTTTTATGGGGATCGGCCAGATGATCGGCACCGGCATCTTCGTGCTCACCGGCGTTGCCGCGGCGACCCAGGCGGGGCCTGCGATCATCCTGTCCTTCGTCGTAGCCGGTATCGCTTGCGCTTTTGTTGCCTTTGCTTATGCAGAGCTCGCATCCAGCGTCGGCGGTTCCGGCGCCGCCTATGGCTTTGCCTATGCCGCCTTCGGCGAACTGCCGGCCTGGACCGTCGGGTGGAATCTGGTGTTCGGACTTGGCACCGCGCTTGCGGCGGTGGCCAATGGCTGGTCGGGCTATTTCAACAACGCACTCGCGGCCATGGGTTTCGGCCTGCCGGAATTTCTCACCAAGGGGCCTTTTGCGGGTGGGCTCATCAACGTGCCAGCCGTAGCCGTTATCCTGACATTGATGCTGGCGCTTTTCGCGGGCGTGAAGCAGAGCGCAAGGCTGAACAAGATGATTGTCTTCGCCAAGCTCTCGGCGATCGCGATCTTCATCGGGGTGGCCGTATTCCACGTCAACCCTGCTTTGTGGCACCCCTTCATGCCGTATGGCTGGTTCAGCCATCGTGCAGACGGCGGCACGGTCGGAATTCTTGCCGGAGCCTCGCTCGTCTTCTTCGCCTATCGCGGCTTTCAGAATGTCTCTATCGCCGTCGAGGAGGCCCAGAATCCCCAGCGCGACGTGCCCATTGGCGTGATCGCCTCGCTCACCATTTGCACGCTCATCTATCTCACTGTCTCAGGCCTTCTGACCGCGATCGCGCCTTATGATGTGCTGAACGTGTCTTCACCCGTCGCCTATGCGCTGTTGCGTCTCGGGTACAATTGGGGTTCCGCGCTGGTGGCCACAGGCGTGATCATCGGCCTGACCTCCACGATGTTGGTGCTCTTTTACGGACTGACGCGCATCCTCTTCGCCATGGCGCGGGACGGACTTCTGCCCTCGTTTTTCAGCGCTTTGGATGCGACGACCCGCACGCCGGCGAACGCGATCGTCCTCTGCGGTGTCACTTTGTCCTTGGTCGCCGGTCTCGTACCGCTCGGCGCGCTGGCCGAACTCGTGAACGCAGGAACGCTCACCGAATTCATGCTCGTCTGCATCGGCGTGATCGTGCTGCGGCTGACCAGGCCTGAGATAAAGCGGCCCTTCAAAGCGCCGGGCGGCGTAATCATCCCCGTGCTCGGCGTCATCTCCTGTGGCGCGCTGCTGAGCTTCCTGCCGCTGGTGACACTGGGCCGTTTCGCAGCCTATCTCGTGGTCGGCGTCGCCGTCTATTTCGGCTACGCGGCCCGCCGCAACCGCGTCGAGCCAGGCGACACGCCGGATGAAATCATAACCTAGCGCGGCGACCGTTTGGCAAGAATGCGCTGCAGGGTCCGGCGGTGCATGTTCAGGCGGCGCGCGGTCTCCGAGACGTTGTGCCCGCACAATTCATAGACGCGCTGGATATGTTCCCAACGGACACGGTCGGCGGACATCGGATTTTCCGGAGGACTCGGCTTGGTCCCCGGCGGCGCCAGCAGCGCGCCCAATATATCATCCGCGTCGGCGGGCTTGGATAGATAATCGATGGCGCCGAACTTCACCGCCGCAACCGCGGTGGCGATATTGCCAAAGCCGGTCAGCACGACGACCCGCGCGCTTGGCCGCGTTTCATGCAGGCTTTCCACGACGTCTAGGCCGTTGCCATCTTCGAGCTTCAGATCGACCACCGCAAAAGCCGGCGGGTTTTCCTTCACGATGGCGATGCCCTCGCGCACGGTTTCGGCGATCGTCACGTCGAAGCCGCGCGCCTGCATCGCGCGCGCCAGGCGCTCGCGAAAGGGGCGATCATCATCGAGGATGAGAAGGCTTTTCTCCTCGGGCAGGGCAGGCTCATTCATTTCATCATGCTTTCACGCGCGTCTGCATCGGGGCTACATATCCTCCCGGCCTGCATTTGACCACACGAGAGGCGTTATAGCCTTAACTCCTGGCGGGGCGGGGCGTCGCCGTCGATGGCGCCGCGTGGCCAAGTCGCCGTCACCGTCGCGCCGCCGCCCATACGGTTGTAGGCGGCAACCGCGCCGCCGGTCTGTTCGATCAGGGTCTTGGCGATGAAAAAACCCAGGCCCATGCCCTCTTGTTTGCCGTCCGCGGGGTTCACCTCCCCGTCCGCTGGGCTCCGCCGGGCCGGGCGCGAGGTGATGTAGGGTTCGCCGATCTGCTCGAAAATCTCGGCCGCGAACCCCGGTCCATCGTCCATCACCTCGATCGCGAGCGCGCTATTGTCCCAGCGTGCGCGCAGCCGCACCTCCTTGCTGGCGAAATCGGCGGCGTTCTCGATCAAATTTCCCAAGCCGTGCAGGATTTCCGGCACGCGCCAGACCTTCGGCGGCGGACCTGGCTGGAGGTCAAGGGATATCGTCACGTCCAGACCGCGATGGGGCGCCGCGATGTCGTCAAGGAGCGCTCCCAAAGGCAGACGCTCGGTCTGGCCCAGCACGGATTCTTCGGGTTGGGCAAGACGGGCAAGAATGGCGCGGCAGCGCTCGGCTTCCGCGCGCAACAGGCGGAAATCGTCTGCATGCGCATCATGTTTGAGCTCGCGCTCGAGTTCATGCGCGACGACGGCAATCGTGCCGAGCGGGGTCCCCAACTCATGCGCAGCGGCGGCGGCCAGCGCGCCCAAAGCGCCGAGCCGGTGTTCGCGCGCCAGTGCAAGCTGCGTCGCCGAAAGGGCCGCCGACATACGCGTGGCTTCGCTCGCGATCCGCCACGCATAGATCGAGGTGAAGCCGATCCCGAGAATGAGCGAAACCCAAATGCCGAACTGGTAGAGCGCAGGCAGCCGCAACCCATTCACCGGAGACCAGGGAAGCGGAAGATGGGCCTGCCAGAGAAACGAGATAGCAGCAAAGGAGAGCGCGCCAAGCAGCAGCGTGCTGAACACATCCAATGTTGCGGCCGAAATCACCACGGGCGCAACGAACAGCAGCGCAAATGGATTCTCGATGCCGCCGGTGAAAAACAGCAGCGCCGCCAGCTGCACAATATCATAGGCGAGAAAACCGGTCGCCTCGCGGGCGCTCAAGCGCCGGGCCGACGGATAGGCGATCGCCAGAATGATATTGAGCACCGCACTGCCCATAATCGGGGACGCCGCCAAGAGCAGGGGAAAATCAAAATTCAGGACCACCCGCACGACGAGAAGGGCAACGGCCTGGCCGACCACGGCAAGCCATCGCAGATTGTTGAGTGTGCCGAGGCGCACATGTCCCCGCGCGCGGCGAAGAGCGCTGATGCGAGGAAATGCAGCTGCGGTCCGAGGCGCCGCTTGCGTCCCGCTGATTGCTGACATGGCCAACCTACCTAGTGTGGCGAATCCGAAATTCGCAAGTGCTTGGGCAATGTTCCGGGCGAATTTCTGGGCCGAATACCGACCGAAGCGGGTTATATCAGTTTCCGCAGGCGTGCGAGGCCCGCCTGCACGACAAGAACAAAGCGCCCCCGGACTTGGTCCGAGGGCGCTTATGAGGCCAGCACTTTCGCCTGGGAGGGCACGGCTAATCGCGCCAGCCTGTTTCGTCGGCGCGTCCCGCGCGTCGCGAGCGCGAATGGGCGCGGGTGATGTCGTTGGTCACGAAAACCCGTGAGCCGCCAATTCGTTCCGAAAGAAATCCCATCTGTGGCTACGCTTAGGCCGCACTTTGAACTCTGGCATGGCGGCGCGTCACTGCGTTACTGTCCAAAGTCCCCGCGAGCAGATTCATGGACGCAATTCTAAAAACCGATGTGAGTGCCGCTTCCCGCGTGCGCGCCGCTACGCCCGCGATTGCCGTAGAAGGTCTGGTCAAACGCTACGGTCAAGTCCGCGCGATTGACGGCATCACTTTCAACGTGGCGCGCGGCTCCTTTACCGCGCTGCTCGGCGGCAATGGCGCGGGCAAGACAACGACCATCGCGATCCTTCTCGGACTCGTGCGTCCCACCGCGGGGCGCGTCGAAATCCTCGGCCAGGACTTTGCGCGTCATGCAAAGACACTGCTGGCGCGCATGAATTTCCAGAGCCCCTATGCCGATTTGCCGCGCCGTCTGACGGTGAGACAGAACCTCACCGTCTATGCGCGGCTTTACGGCGTGGCAAATCCGAAAATTCAGATCGCGTCCCTTGCGCGAGAACTCGACTTGGATGCGCTTCTCGATCGGCCGCTCGGCGAGCTTTCCGCGGGACAGCGAACGCGAGCCGGGCTCGCAAAAGCGTTCATCAACCGGCCTGAGCTGGTGCTTCTCGACGAGCCAACCGCTTCGCTCGATCCCGACACTGCCGATTGGGTGCGCGGTTTTCTGGCCCGCTACGCGCGCGAGGCAGGCGCCACGTTCTTCATCGCCTCGCACAACATGCTGGAAGTGGAGCGGCTCTGCGATTCCGTGCTGATGATGAAAGGCGGCCTGATCGTCGATTCGGGGGCGCCCAAAGAGCTCATCGCCAAATATGGCCGTACCACGCTTGAGGATGTTTTCCTCGATGTCGCGCGCCATGGTGCGCTTTCGGAGAGCGCCCCATGAGTGGAATCGACGCCGGCACGCCCAGGCGCATCGGCGCCGTGGTGCTGCGCCATTGGTACCTGATTGCCAGTTCCTGGCCGCGTTTCGTTGATCTTTGCTACTGGCCCATCGTGCAGATGATCCTTTGGGGTTTCATCCAGACCTTCCTGATGCGCCAGTCGAGTTTCTTCGCGCAGGCCGGCGGCATCCTCTTGGGAGCGGTGATGCTGTGGGATGTGCTGTTCCGCGGTCAAATCGGGCTTGCCATCGCCTTCTTCGAAGAGGTCTATTCGCGCAATCTCGGTCATCTCTTCGCCACGCCTTTGCGAATGGGCGAGTACATCGCCGCGCTGATGCTCGTCAGCCTTGCACGAACGGCCATCGGCCTGTTCCCCGCGACTCTGCTCGCCATCTGGTTCTTCGGCTTCTCGCTCTACTCGCTGGGGATCGTGCTCATCGCGTTCTTCGTCAGCCTGATCGTGTTCGGTTGGAGCATCGGACTTTTTGTCGCGGGCCTGGTGCTGCGTTATGGATTGGGCGCGGAGAGCTTCGCTTGGGCGTTCATTTTCGCGCTCGCGCCCCTGTGCGGCGTCTATTATCCCACCGCAATACTGCCTTCCTGGGTGCAGGCGCTGAGCGCGATTCTGCCGGCCCCCTATATCTTCAACGGCATGCGCGCGGTCCTGATCGACCATGTCGTAAGAGTCGATTATCTGCTTACGGCCGCGGGATTGAATGTCGTCTGGCTGGCGGCGGGCGTTGCCGGTTTCTTGATCTTCCATGCCCAGGCACGCGAACGCGGCATGTTGCTGCAGTTGGGGGAATGACCGATAAACCGCCATGAACAGGCCGCTTGCCCTCATCCCTTTCGCTCTCATTGCCGCTTTTGTGGCGGCAGGCGCGCTGTGGCATTTGGGCGATCTTCGCGCGCATAACGGCGTTCAGAGCGTGCCCACCGGAGAGACTGTTACGCTTGGCGGGCCGTTCGCCCTTACCGATCAGAATGGCGTCACCCGTACCGAGAAGGATTATCGCGGCAAATACACGCTGGTGTTCTTCGGCTATACCTATTGCCCCGACGTCTGCCCGACGACCCTGGCCGTGATGTCGGCCGCGCTCGACAAGCTTGGCGGGCAAGCCGACAAAATCGTTCCCCTTTTCATCACCGTCGATCCCAAACGCGACACGCCGGAGAAATTGAAATCCTATCTCGCCTCCTTCCCACGCTTCGTCGGCCTCACCGGCACGTCCGACGACATCGCGGCCGTGGCCAAGGAATATCGCGTCTACTACCGCGAACATGCGGCGGAGAATGGAGGCGAATACACCGTCGACCATTCGGGCGTGGTCTATTTGATGGATCCGGGCCGCGCTTTCATCGCGAATTATTCGCTGGAGACTTCCCCGGAGGCGATGGCCGCGGATCTGGCGAAGAAGACGCTGCACTGAAACGAGCTCAAATGTCCGGCTGCCGCAACCCCGCCTGCATGGCGGCGGCGATGAGCGTGTTGCGCATCAGACAGGCAATCGTCATTGGGCCGACGCCGCCCGGCACGGGTGTGATGGCGCCCGCGACCTCCATCGCTTCGCCATAGCAGACATCGCCCACGAGCTTGGTCTTGCCGCCGGCGAGCGTGATGCGGTTCACGCCGACATCGATCACCACCGCGCCGGGCTTCAGCCAATCGCCGCGGACCATTTCCGGCCGGCCCACCGCGGCGATAAGGATGTCGGCCCGGCGACACAGCGCGGGAAGATCGTGGGTCTTCGAATGGGCGACCGTCACGGTGCAATTCTGCTGCAGCAAGAGCTGCGCCATCGGCTTTCCCACTTGATTGGAACGACCCAGGACCAGCGCTTCCTTGCCGGAAAGAGCCGCCGCGTTCAACACGTCCTTTATCAGCATCAGCGCACCGGACGGCGTGCAGGCGATGAGCCCGTGGGCGGCGTCGTACTCGCCGATGGCCAGGCGTCCGATATTGGTGGGCGTAAGGCCATCCACGTCTTTGCGTGGATTGATCGCGGCGATGATACGTGCGGGATCGATCCCGTCCGGCAATGGCATCTGCACCAATATTCCGTGTACGGTGGGATCGGCGTTCAAGCCCCGGACCTCTCCCAGCAACGCCTCTTCGGACAAGCTATCGGGATGGCGCAGATCGAAGGCGCGGAAGCCCACCTCATGCGCCGCATTGTTCTTGGCGCCGACATAGATGCCGCTGGCAGGATCGTTCCCGACCAAAATCACCGCGAGCCCGGGCGTGATGTCATGGTCGGCTTTGAGTTTTGCTGCCTCTTCGGCGATGCGGGCGCGCAGCCGGGCCGCGGCCGCTTTTCCATCGATGATGCGCGCGCTCATAACGGATTTTCCCATGCCGCGGGAAGCCATTCCGTTTCCGCTTCGATGATCTTCATGCGTGACGCGCCACCCGAGACGATGTGCACGCGGGTCGCACCGACCCCTAGCGCCTTGGCAATCAGCCGGACCAGAGCCTCGTTGGCCCTGCCGTCCTCAGGCGGAGCGGACACGCGCGCCTTCAGATAGCGTTTCCCGTCCGGCCCTTGAATCCAGCCCTCGATGGCATCGCGGCCGCCTTTGGGGGTCAGCCGCACCGGAAAGCTCACCTTTCGTGATCCGTTCGACATCGCGTCTTTAGAAGAAGGTACCGATCGCCAGCCAATTTCTGAGAAAGGTCAGAAGCAGGAGCACGATCAATGGTGAGAGATCGAGCCCACCCAACGCCGGGATGACTCGGCGTACCGGCCCAAACACCGGTTCCGTCAAAGCGTGCAGGGTTCGCAAAATGCTGCGTGCGATCGGGTTATATGCGTTGATAATGCCAAAACCGACAAGCCA
>JAXDMY010000107.1:0-5476 GCA_034665805.1 Alphaproteobacteria bacterium | reverse complement strand
TGGGTTCAACCCCTTTGGGCAAACGGTCGCGCAATTCATGATGGTGTGGCAGCGATAAAGCCGGAACGGATCCTCGAGATAATCCAGCCGCTCACCCGTGGCTTCATCGCGCGAATCGGCGATCCAGCGATAAGCCTGGAGCAATGCGGCCGGCCCCAAGAACCGTTCGGGATTCCACCAATAGGAGGGACACGATGTCGAACAGCAGGCGCACAGGATGCACTCATACAGACCGTCGAGTTTTTCGCGTTCCTCCGGCGATTGCAGCCATTCTGCGGCGGGCGGCGGAGATTTGGTTTTGAGCGACGGCCCGATCGAAGCGTATTGCGCGTAAAACTGCGTCAGATCTGGCACCAGATCTTTCATCACGGGCATATGGGGAAGCGGATAGATATTGATCGAGCCCGAGATGTCGGCCATCGCCTTGGTGCAAGCGAGCGTGTTCGAACCGGCAATATTCATCGCGCAGGAACCACACACGCCCTCACGGCAGGACCGGCGGAACGTCAGCGTGGAATCGACCTCGTTCTTGATCTTGATCAGCGCGTCCAGGACCATCGGCCCGCAATCCTCGGTGTCGACGGAGTAAGTGTCGAGGCGCGGATTCTCTTTGCCTTCGGGATCGTAACGGTAGACGCGGATTCGCTTGGGCCGCTTGGCGGGCTTGCCGTCCGCGCGTTTGGGCGTCGCCCACGTCTTGCCGGGTTTGACCCGACTCTCTTTCGGCAACCGGAGTTGAACCATGAATTGTCTCGGAGGATTCGTTCTGTGTTTCCAGCAATAGCAAGCGCGCCGGGGGCTGACAATGTTCAGGGCGGCCGGCGCGCGATGAACAGTTTCTCGCCGCGCTGCAGGGCATAGGTCAGCACATCCTCGCCTTCGGCGGTAAATTCCTCGAGCTGGAATCCCGCGGCCCGGATGCGGCCCCGCACATCCGCGCCGTAATAGCGCACATGATCCGCCTGTCCGTAATGGCGCATGCGCTCCTCTGGCGTCCTCACCTTCGGATTCTCGTAGGTCGTGGCCCAGCCCTCGATGACCGGCAGCATGATGAGCGCGACGCCCCCTGGGCTCAGCACCCGGTAGATCTCGGCAAGCGCTTTCTTATCGTCCACATGTTCGAGAACATGAGAGCAGACGATGCAATTTTGGCTTTGATCGGCCAAAGCCATCGCTTCGATATCGAGCACCAAATCGGCACGCCCAGGGGTGATATCGGCGGAATGGTATCGACCGACGCGCTTTTTCAACATGGAGGCCAAACCGGCCTCCGGCGCGAAATGCAGCACCTGCGCCTCGCGCAGAAACGCACCGTGCCGGTCCAGCCAAAGCGTCAGCAGGCGATATCGCTCGGCCGAGCCGCATTGAGGGCAGCGCGCGTCGATGCGCGGTGGCTTGCCGGCCGATTGGAACCGGCCGCGATAACCGCAGATATTGCACTCTCGCGCAAATGAGGCGCCCTTCGATCCGGAGATTCCAAAGGCACGGCGCAGGAATTCGGCGATCATGAGCCCAAGCCTATGCGGGTCCCACCTGCTCGAACAGCCAGGCGCATTCGATGGCTTCGTCCTGCAATTCACCGCTGACGACCAATTGCTCAGCGCGCCGAGACAAACCGCCGCCAAGATAGATGCTTTCCTCGACAGCGAGAACCCCGCCGCAGCGAAAACGCCACCCCTCCCCATTGGGAAGCTTCAGAATCACCGAGACGCCGCCTTGAGCCAGCGACAGGCGCACATCGGGATGAACGTGAAAGCGAATGGCAAAAGGCAGCGGCCGCGCACGCCTCTTCAATCTTCCCGCCTCTGCTCCCGCCGGGATCAGGCGATCGACGCCGGTCAGTTTGAGCCCCCGGGGACTGAGCGTCATGGAACGCTGATGAATGAAGCCGAAGCGTGAGACATAGCCGCCGTGGCTTGCCTCGGCCATCAACCCGTGGGGGATTTCGCTGCGCCGCGTTGCGATTCCAGCGGGCCCATCGATGAGCAGCGGACCCAGAAGATTCGCCAGCAGCCCCTCGCTCAGAATCGTGGCCGAGGAGGAATCATCGATCGTCAAAGTCGAATGAGCGGAGGTCGAGCGCAGCGCGCTCACCCAGGGTGGCGTGTCGGCGATTCCGGCGCCGCAATTGACGATCATGCGGTGCACACCGGCGCTCATCTCAAAAGCGAGACAGCCGGCATGCGCGGCGGCGGAGAATGTGCTTTGGGGCGCGCCTCCAACGTCGAACAGCACCACCGTGCGTCCCACGGCCAGCCTCTGAAATCCGCTATGCGGCGCATGACCCAGAGGGCGGCCGGCCGCTTCGTCCTGTTCGAGCAATGCGGCGATGGCCGACGCATCCGCCTCTCCGCCGCCGTGGAACACGCCCAGCGCGCCATCGCCCAGCCGAAAAAAACGCAACATCGGTGCCATCCGATCGAGCGCGCCCCGCAACGCCGGTTGGACTTCGCGATGCGCGCTGTCCAAAACTTGCTGCACCATGCCCAGCACGCGAAAGGCCTCGAGCAAGGCTTCGGGAGAACGGCTGGCATGACCGCCGTCGGGAAGAATCTGGCGCTCGATCTCGCTGGCCAGACGTTTCAATCCGGCCTTCGCGCTGCGCGCGTCGGAAAGACAGAGCCCGGCAAGAGCAAGCGCTGCCGCCGATTTCAGCCTCGGGAGACCGTCCGGTGCTTCGCCAATCGTGCGCTCCAACAACCGAGCTTGATCGCGTAGCGAAACAAACAGCCGCGACCGCCAGGCAATCTCAGTGTCGGCGAGGAAGAATTGGGCATGGGCAAAGAGATTGAGGAAACGCTCGGCGAGAATCTCGGGCTGCCATGGGAAGCTGACAAAGCGGCCATACCGTCTCACCCATTGCTGCGTCACCTTGAGGGCGAATTGGCGCGCCAGATCACCGCTCGCGAGCTCGAGATGCCGCAACCAGTCGAAGCCGTGCAGCGCTGCGGCGAAGTCTTTGTTGGGCGGAGGCTGGTCGAAAATCGATCCTTCTCTCACTTGCAGGGTCTGACCGGCGAAGCGGAAGCGCCCTCGCATGAAGGCGTCGGCTTCATCCAACCGGCGTGTCCGCGGATCATCCGGATGAAAATGGATATCGTCCGGCACCGGGCCGCCGAGTGTTTGCCGGTACAGCCGGCCGGCGCGCAGCCAGATGGCCAGGGGTCTGAAGACACGCGCCAGTCCAATCCGGGCCGCGTGCGGCCAGAGCGCGGCTAGGGACGGCGCGTCGCCCTGGCCAAGCTCCGTCGGCGGCAGCGCCTCATCGTCCAGGACCTCACGGCTATCCGCGGAGGCGAGCGATATTGCCGGCATAATCGGCAGGTCCTTTGCCCCTTGAATCATGGAAAACCGCCGTGCCTGCGACCAGCACATCGGCACCGGCTGCAATCGCCTCCTTGGCCGTCTCGGGATTGATCCCGCCATCGACCTCCAGCATCACATCGCGTCCCCACGCGGTGATGCGCTCGCGCGCGGCTCTGATCTTGGTCAATTGACTGGAAAGGAACGCCTGTCCGCCAAAACCGGGATTGACCGTCATGATCAGAATCAAGTCGATCAAGTCGAAGAGGGGGTCCACCACTTCGATCGGCGTGCCCGGATTGAGCACATAGCCCGCCTTTCTCCCGAGCGAGCGGATGTATTGCAAAGTCCGATGCGGATGCGGACCTGCTTCGGGATGGATGCTGATGATGTCGGCACCCGCTTCGGCGAAAGCGGCGATGTAGGGGTCGGCCGGCGCAATCATCAAATGGCAGTCGAAGGGCCTTTTGGCGTGCGCTCGCAGCGCCCTGACAACCACCGGCCCAATCGTCAGATTGGGGACGAAATGGCCGTCCATCACGTCGATATGGATGAAATCCGCGCCGGCCTTTTCGACCGCTTCCACCTCCGCTCCCAGGCGGGCGAAATCCGCCGAGAGAATGGAGGGCGCGATGCGGACCGGTCTTGCCATGGAGCGACACTACTGCGCGATTCTGGGCGCGCTCACAAGCCTGTCGTGCTCCGGAAAAAGACGCCCAAGATAAAAGTACGCCACGCTTTGGCCGAGGTTGACTTACCCCCTACCCTCCCTACACTCCGGCCCACACGAAACTTGCGATTCATCCAGGGAAATTTGATGGCCGATGCCCCCAACAGCCCAGGGCCCAGCCCGCGGCCCTTTGGGCGCCCTTTGTCGCCGCATCTTCAGATCTACCGCTGGCCAATCACTATGGTGGCCTCAATCGCCCACCGGGCCACGGGCCTAGCGCTCGCCGCCGGCACGCTCATGCTTTCCTGGTGGCTGATCGCGGCCGCTACCGGTCCCGAAGCCTATGGCGTGTTCGCGCGCGTGGCGGCGAATCCTGTCGGCGAAGTCATCTTGTTCGGTTTTCTATGGTCGCTGGCTTTCCATCTCCTGAACGGAATCCGCCATCTCGCTTGGGATATCGGCTACGGATTTCATGTGCCGACGGCTAAGCTGACGGCGGTCCTGGTTTTCGTTGTTTCGCTTCTGCTTGCCGTGGGGGCTTTCATCGTCGGATTCATGGTCAAGGCGGGGTTCGGCATATGACCGCGCGCGACTTGCGCACGCCGCTCGCCCAAGTCGAAGGGCTCGGCACCGCCAGAGCAGGCACGCTGCATTTCTGGCATCAACGCATGACCGCGGTTGCGCTCGTTCCGCTGTCACTCTGGTTCGTCGCCTCCGCGCTCGCCTATGTGGGGGCCGAGCAAGGCGCGGTCGCCGCCTATTTCGCCGATCCCGTCAACACCATTCTGATGTTCCTCTTTGTCCTGGCGAGCACCTATCACATGTCGCTCGGCCTTCAGATCATCATCGAGGATTATTTTCACCAAGAGGGCCAGAAGATCGCTTTTCTGATGCTCAACCGCTTTGCCGCGTTCGCGATCGGCGCGTCGTCCGCACTCGCGCTCATCAGGATGTCGCTCGCAGGGCATTGATATGACCGCTTATCCCATCACCGATCACAATTTCGACGTCGTCGTCGTCGGGGCCGGTGGCGCAGGGCTTCGCGCAGCCTTGGAAGCGGCAAAACATGGCCTCAAGGTCGCCTGCATCACCAAAGTCTTTCCGACCCGCAGCCATACCGTGGCGGCTCAAGGCGGCATATCGGCAGCCCTCGGCAATATGAGCGAGGACGATTGGCGCTGGCACATGTACGACACCGTCAAGGGCTCCGATTGGTTGGGCGATCAAGACGCCATCGAATATCTCTGCCGCCGCGCGCCCGAAGCCGTTTACGAGCTGGAACATTTCGGCGTGCCGTTTTCCCGCATGGAAGACGGGCGGCTCTTTCAGCGCGCTTTTGGCGGCATGACCCTCAACTACGGCAAGGGGCAGGCCTTGCGCACCTGTGCGGCGGCCGACCGCACGGGGCACGCGATCCTGCACACGCTCTACGGACAATCGCTGCGCTACGATGTGAGCTTCTTCATCGAGTTCTTTGCCCTCGACCTCATCATGGAGGATGGC
>JAXDMY010000106.1:0-32946 GCA_034665805.1 Alphaproteobacteria bacterium | reverse complement strand
GCCTCAAGCTTTTCGTGCACGGGGAGTTCATCCCGCTTTCCGAATGTCTGCCGGTGTTCGAGAATCTTGGCCTCAAGGTCATCGCCGAAGATGCCTTTTCCCTGAGCCCGTTTGGCGAAGACGGCGAACCCAAAAAAGCCTCGCTGCAGAATATCCTGATGGTGCGCGCGGACGGCAAAGCGGTCGAGATCGAACGCTTGAAACCGCTTCTGGAAGATGCCTTCCACGCAGTTTGGGCGGGCCACGCCGAATCCGATGGTTTCAACAAACTTGTCGTGGCGGCCGAACTTCCCTGGCGGGACATCACGATTCTGCGCGGCGTCGCGAAATTTCTGCGGCAGGCCGGTCTGATGCTCAGCCAGACCTATATGGAAAACGCACTGGTCCGTAATCCCGCCACAGCCATCCTGCTGGTGAACCTCTTCCACAACGCTCACGATCCGGACCGCTTTGGCGATAACGCGGCACGCACTCGGAACGTGGATCAAATTCGCGAGCAGATCGCAGCGGCGCTGGACGGCGTGCCGAATGCCGATGACGACCGCATCATCCGCGCCATGCAGTCGGTTATCGACGCCATGCTGCGGGTGAGCTTCTTTCAAACCGACGCGAACGGCAATCCGAAACCCTATCTCGTCTTCAAACTGGACAGCCGCCGCCTCGACATGCTGCCGGCGCCAAAACCGCTTTGCGAGATGTTCCTCTATTCGCCTGAAGTCGAAGGCGTGCATTTGCGTTTCGGGAAAATCGCGCGCGGCGGCTTGCGCTGGTCGGACCGGGCCGAAGATTTCCGGACCGAAGTCTTGAGCCTTGCCAAGGCTCAGCAGGTGAAGAACGCCGTTATCGTTCCGGTCGGCGCCAAAGGCGGCTTTTATCCCAAGCGCATCCCGCCAGGAGCGGCGCGCGAAGTCGTGCAGGCGACCGGCATCGCCGCATACAAGACCTTTGTGGGCGCACTGCTCGATCTGACCGACAATATCGGGCCGGACGGCAAGCTGATCCCGCCTTCCCATGTGGTCCGTTATGATGGCGATGATCCCTATCTTGTGGTCGCCGCCGACAAAGGCACCGCGACATTTTCGGACATCGCCAATGAGATCGCGCTCGGCCGCGGTTTCTGGCTGGGCGATGCCTTCGCCTCGGGTGGGAGTCAGGGCTACGACCACAAGAAGATAGGCATCACCGCGCGCGGCGCCTGGGAGGCGGTGAAGCGTCATTTCCGCGAGCTGAAGCGCGATATTCAGGCCGAGGCTTTCACCTGCATCGGCGTCGGCGACATGTCGGGGGACGTCTTCGGCAATGCGATGCTGTGCTCGCAAGAGACCAAGCTCCTCGCCGCCTTCGACCATCGCCATATTTTTATCGATCCCGCGCCCGAGCCGCATGCGGCATGGGCCGAGCGCAAGCGGCTCTTCGACCTGCCGCGTTCATCCTGGGCCGATTACGACGCGAAGCTGATCTCCCAAGGCGGCGGAATCTTTCTACGCAGCGCGAAGGAGATCGTCCTCTCCGACGAGATGAAACGCCTGAGCGGCATCGCCAAGGATCGGGTGACGCCCGCCGAATTCATCCGCGCGCTATTGAGCGCAGACGTCGATCTGCTCTTCTTTGGCGGCATCGGCACCTTCATCAAATCCTCGGCCCAGAGCCACGCCGATGCCGGCGACCGGGCCAGCGACTCCCTGCGCGTGAACGGGCGCGACGTAAAGGCGCGCGTTGTCGGGGAAGGCGCCAATCTCGGCGTCACGCAGCTCGGCCGCATCGAATATGCGCGCGAGGGAGGCCCCGAAGCGAAAGGCGGACGCATCGACACCGACGCCATCGACAATTCGGCCGGTGTCGATACCTCGGACCACGAGGTCAACATCAAGATCCTGATGAGCGGCCCGTTGCGGCGCGGCGAGCTCTCTGCTGCCGAGCGCCTATCCATGCTGACCGCCATGACCGAAGACGTGGCGCGGCTCGTGCTCAAGAACAACTACGATCAGACATTGGTGCTATCGGTGGCCGAATTGACCGCGCCCGGCGATCTCGATGCCGCCGCCCGCTTCATGCGCGAGCTGGAGCGCAAAGCCGCGCTCGATCGAGGCGTGGAATATCTTCCTTCGGACGAGTTGATCCGAGCGCTTGCCCGCGACGGAAAGGGCTTCGCACGGCCGGAGCTCGCTGTGCTGCTTGCCTATGCGAAGCTCGATCTATCGCACGCCATCGAACAGAGCGAGCTTCCCGGCGATGCCCATTTCGATGCGTTGCTGAAGGATTATTTTCCACCGCTCGCAGCCGAGCGCTTCGGAGGCGAGCTGAAACAACATCGCCTCGCCCGCGAAATCGTGGCGACCGAGCTTGCCAACAAGACGGTCAATCTTGCGGGGCCGCTTTTCGCCCATCGCATGCGCGAGCTTTCCAGCGCGCCGCTCTGGTGCGCCGCCCGCGCTTTCGCACTTGCCGATGGCGTGTTCGACCTCTCGGGCCTCAAGGCGCGGATTTGCGCGCTCGATCTCAGAATACCGGCGCAAACCCAAAACGCCATGATGGCGGACATTGCGGAACTGCTGCGCCGGATCGGCCTCTGGTTCATCGTGCAATTGCCCGCAGGCGACATGAACAAAATTGTGAAATCCTATGGCGCCGGATTCGCCGCGCTCAAAGGGCGTTTCTCCGGCTTCGTTTCACCCTTGGAGGCGGAGGCCGCCGAATCGCGGATCGCGACGCTCCAGAAAGCCGGCGTCCCGCGGGATGTCGCCGAGGATGTCGCCGTCCTTCCGCTTCTCGGCGCCGTTCCGGAAATCGTGCTTCTGGCCCAGACGCGGAGCGTTTCCGCCACAGAAGCCGCACGGGTTTATTTCGCCATGGGTGCGCTGGTTGGTTTGGACCGTTTGCGCGCGCTCGCGAGCCGGATTGTTACCGCCGATCATTGGGACCGGCTGGCTCTGCGCCGCATCATCGATGATCTTTATTCGGCGCAGCGCCTGCTTGCCGGCGATGCGCTTTTGCGTGCGGCGAGCCTTGCGCCCGGTGCAGACGCCACGGAGGCCTGGGCTAAGCTCCGCAGTCAGGAGATCGAGCGAACGGCGAGTTTTCTGTCCGAGCTTGCCGAAGGCGGCGACGCGTCGATTGCAAAACTGGCCCTCGCGAACAGCCAAATTCAGAAACTTGCAACGACTGCAGTGTCTTAGCGGCGACACCCCGGAGGGTACGTACCGGGAACGAGAGCCGCGATTGCTCACGGCGGCGGATTCGGCAATCATCCGCCGCCCTTGCGCATTCCCGCCCTCCCATGCCTCAAGAACTCGAACTCCGTTTTGCCGCTCCCCAGCGTGAGCTAGCGCGCATCGCCAAGGGTTCGGCACTTCATGGCCTCATCGTGGGACGCGCCGCGACGCGGCGTCTCAACAGCATCTATTTCGACACGGCAGAGCTTTCGATCACGAAGGCCGGGCTCTCGCTGCGCGTGCGCAAGCGCGGCCGCAAATATGTCCAGACGGTCAAAGAGGAAAACACCGGCGCGCTTGCCAGTACGCGCCACGAATACGAGTCCGAGCTTTCTTCGCCGTTGCCCGATTTGGATCGCATCCCCGATGAAAGGGTGCGCAATCGTGTTCAATCGCTTGCGGATGGCGCAGCCATCGAACCGGTGATCGAAACCGATATCCTGCGCACCACGCGGTCGGTGAAGAGTCCGGCCGGAGATGAAGTCGAGCTGGCGGTGGACCGCGGTGAGATACGCACGCTGACAAATGGTCATGCGGCGCTTCCCGTGAGCGAGCTTGAACTGGAGTTGAAGGGCGGCGCGCCCATCCTGCTCTACGACATCGCCCGGCGCCTCTCGCGCAAGACGCCGCTCGCCGTCAACCCCGAAAGCAAATCCGCCCGCGGATTGAGGGTTCTCGAAGGACAGGGGATCGACACCCACAAGGCCGGGCGTGCCGAGCTGTTGCCCGACTGCACGGCCGAGGAAGCCTTCCGCGCGACATTGCTGCATTGCCTGCGCCATGTCGCGCGGAACATCCCAGCCGTCGCCGAGGGGAGGTTGCCCGAAGGCGTGCATCAGATCCGTGTGAGCTTGAGGCGGTTGCGCGCGGCGCTCTCTGCGTTCGGCGGTGAGTTTCGTGTCGACACGCTCGAATCCCTGCGAGAGCGCGCCAGTTCGCTGGCCGATATTTTTGGCGAGACGCGCGAACTCGACGTGTTCGCCACCGAATTGCTCGCGCCCGTGGAAGAAGCGGCAAAGAAACCGGGCTTGGTTCCGTTGCGGCTGATCCTCGAAGAGGTGCGCCAGGAATCCTGGGATCGCACGGTCGGGCTTGTACGATCCGACGATTTCACCGGTTTCCTGCTCGACCTCGCCGCGGCAATCGAGACGCGGGTGTGGCGTGAATCGGCCGCCCCCGAACAATTGATCGCTTTCCTGAAGCCCGCCCACGAACTTGCAGCGCAGACGCTCGACAAAAGACTCAAACAGGCCTGCAAGCGTGCCAAGCATCTTTCTTCGCTCGATGTGCAGCAGCGCCATCGCTTGCGCCTCGCGCTTAAGAAGCTGCGTTATTCTGCGGAATTTTTCGCGCCGATTTTTGCCGCCAAGCCGGTCTCGACGTTTCTCGAACGGCTGAGCAAATTGCAGGATCTGTTCGGCGCGCTGAACGATGCGGCGATGGCCGAAACGATATTGGGCCGGATCGCCGAACATGCGGGCGAGCGAGGCGGAATGGAACTGGCGCAAACCTCAGCGTTCGTGGACGGCTGGCATCAGAGCCGCATCGAGCCCACTTGGGACAAAGCGAAGAAGCGCTGGAAACGCTTCACCAGGACCGACCCGTTCTGGCGGAATTAGACGATTTCAGCATCGCTCAAAAATTGATCGTCGCGATCACCGGCACATGGTCCGAAGGACGCAGCCAGCCGCGCGCATCTTTCAGTATCGCATGCTCCGAGACGCTGTCGCGCAGAGCTTTGCTCACCCAGATATGGTCCAGCCTGCGGCCGCGGTCTGAAGCCTCCCAATCGCGCGCGCGATAGCTCCACCAGGAATAGATCTTCTCGTCATGCGGCACGAAGCCGCGCGTGACGTCGTGCCATTCGAACGCGTCTTTCGCCGCCCCGAGAAGCTCGGTCTCGATCGGGGTGTGGCTCACGACATCGAGAAGCTGCTTGTGGCTCCAGACGTCGTTCTCTAAGGGCGCGACGTTCAGATCGCCGACCAGTACGACGGGATCGCTTTTCTGGCTGCCATGCCTGGCGAAGCAGGTTTCCATCTCGCGCAGAAAATCGAGCTTGTGCGCGAATTTCGGATTTTTCGCCGGGTCGGGAATATCGCCGCCCGCAGGAACGTAAAAATTGTGCAGCTCCGGTCCCGCCTCGAAATGCGCCGAGACATGGCGGGTGTCGTCCTTGCCGCAAAAGGCGAGGGCATGGGTCTTGCGAAACGGCAGCCGCGAAAGGATAGCCACCCCGTGATAGCCCTTTTGGCCGTTGATCGCCTGATGGACATAACCGAGGGTGTGGAACACATCCACTGGAAAGAGCTCGTCCCGGACCTTGGTTTCCTGGAGGCAAAGCACGTCGGGAGCGTGGATTTTGAGGAATTGGCCGACCAACTCGGCACGCAGGCGAACCGAATTGATGTTCCAGGTGGCGAGTTTGATGGAAGCCATGGGTTCTTATTGTTTCCTTAACTATCTCTCCCCATATTGCAGATGCACAGCAAATGGTGCAGTGCAATATGGAGCTTGAAATGACTGAGTTGAGTTTGCGTAGCGTTCGCCCGGTTGCGCCCAGAGAGATTGCCTCCCTTAGCGCGCGTTTTCTAACATCGATCGTCATTGGGTTTGCGGGGATTCTCTGCCTCCTTCCTTTCCTGGTCTATTTCGCCCGCTAATGCCCCTTCCGGGCAACGCGAACCCGATTGTCCTGAGATTCCAACGGCCAACGGGCTCGCGGCGCAGCGTCTAGAGGATCGGACACGCCCAACGCCAGCCGTTCCAACCCGGCCCAAGCCACCATAGCTCCATTGTCGGTGCAGAGGGCAGGCGGAGCCAGGGAAAGCACAAATCCTTCCTCCGCGGCGAGGCCGCCCAGCCCTTGCCTTATGGGCCCGTTTGCCGCCACGCCGCCGGCTGCCACGAGACTGGGCCACTCCCTCATATTGCCGAACGACGCTCGGAATTGCTGCATCGCAGCACGAACGCGGTCCCTGAGCACGTCGACCACCGCGGACTGAAAACAGGCAGCGAGGTCTGCTTTGTCCTGGTCGGTCAGGGCCGTCTTCCCCCGGACGATCTGTCTGACCGCCGTCTTCAAGCCGGAGAAGGAGAAGTCCGAACCCTCCCTTCCCATCATCGGCCGCGGCAAAGAGAAACGCTTAGGGTCGCCCGCACGCGCCATGCGCTCGATCTCAGGCCCCCCTGGATAGGGAAGCCCCAGAAGCTTGGCGGTCTTATCGAAGGCCTCCCCGACGGCATCGTCGATGGTCGCGCCATATAGAGAAAAGGAACCCACCCCTTCGGCCGACATCAGCTGACAGTGGCCCCCCGATATCAGGAGGAGCAGGAAGGGGAACTCCACCCCTTCGGAAAGCCGGGCGGAAAGGGCGTGGGCTTCGAGATGATTGACCGCAATCAGGGGCTTCCCGCACGCGAGCGCGAGGGCCTTTGCCGACACCAAACCCACCATCACGCCGCCGATGAGACCCGGGCCGGCGGTCGCGGCCACCGCGTCGACATCGGCAAGCGTGACACCCGCCTCCTCAAGTGCCCGCCCGATGACGCCGTCCAGGAGCTCGACATGAGCGCGAGCGGCGATCTCCGGCACGACCCCGCCATAGGGGCGATGCTCCGCCACCTGGCTGAACATCACATTGGAAAGGATCTCGCCCGGCCCCGGCGGGAACCCGCGCACGACCGCCGCAGCGGTCTCGTCGCAGCTTGTTTCCAGACCGAGAACGGTCAAAGGTTTTGGCGGCATGGCTCCGATCTATGATAGAGGGCGTGCCAAAGTCCAACCCCATATACCGTCAATGAGCACACCAATCCTGCGCCTCGCCACCCGAGGCTCCCCCTTGGCACTGGCACAGGCCCATCTCGTACGGGCTTCGCTCGCCGATGCCCATGGCTGGGATGAGAGCGAGATCGACGACATCTGCCCGATCATGATTTTCCGCACGACGGGCGACCGCATTCAGGACCGGCCCCTCGTGGACGCCGGGGGCAAGGGACTCTTCGTCAAGGAAATCGAGGAGGCATTGCTCGGCGGCGACGCCGACATCGCGGTCCATTCCATGAAGGACATGCCGGCGCGCCAGCCGGCCGGACTTTCCGTCGCCGCTGTGCTGCCGCGCGAAGATCCGCACGATCTTTTCATCGCCAAGGACGGCGCGCCGTTCGACAAGCTCGACGAAAATTCCCGGCTCGGCACCAGTTCGGTGCGCCGTCAGGCCCAGGCGCTAAGGTTGCGGCCCGACCTCAAAATTGTGTCCTTGCGCGGCAATGTCGAGACGCGCCTGTTGAAGCTCGCCCGCGGCGAAGCCGATGCGATCATGCTTGCGCGCGCGGGCGTAGCGCGGCTGAAGCTGGCCCTCCCGGACAGCGAGATCCTGGATTCATCCCAATGGCTGCCGGCGCTCTGTCAGGGCGCCATCGGCATCGAAATCCGTAGCGATGATGACACGGCCTATCGGCTTGTCGAGACCATCGACGACGCGCAAACCCATTTCGCCATTGCCTGCGAGCGCGGCTTTCTCGCCGCGTTGGACGGCTCTTGCCGCACGCCCATCGCGGGCCTCGCCGAAGTGGACGAATCTCATCTTTTCTTTCGCGGCGAAGTGCTGACCGTAGACGGACGAGAATTCTGGACGGCATCGCGCCAGATCCATTGCGAGGACTTGGGAAGCGAGCATTCGCGCGCCCGCGCCTTCGCCGCTGGAGAAGACGCCGCCAGAGACATTCGGGCTCGTGCGGGCAGCAAGCTGCCACGCTTTTAGGGACATTGGATTATGCGCTATCTGGTGACCCGGCCTCGCGAGGATGCGGAAGCATTCGCGAAAACTTTACGCGTGCGCGGCCATGTCGCCATTGTCGCGCCCGTCATGGAGGTGCATGTCATTGCCGGTGAGCCGCTTGCGCTCGAGGGCGTGCAAGCGGTGCTGGCGACCAGCGCCAATGGCGTGCGCGCCCTGGTTGCCCGGACAAAGCGCCGCGATGTGCCCCTTTATGCCGTAGGTCCTCAAACCGCCGAAGCCGCGCGCGACGCGGGTTTTCCCATCGTCATCAGCGCCGAAGGCGATTCGGCGGCTTTGGTCGAGACCATGGCGCGCGTTGCGGACCCGGCCAAGGGTCTTTTGTTTCATGCAGCGGGCGCGGAAACGGCAGGACGTTTGCGTCAAACCCTGCAGGCGCGCGGTTTCAGGATAGAAACGGTCGTGCTCTACGAGACCGTCCCCGTCGCAAAATTGCTCGCCGAGGCGGACGAGGCCTTGCGCGACGGGACGGTGGACGGCGTGTTCCTGTTCTCGCCGCGCAGCGCCAGGATCTTTGCTACGTTGGTCGGCAATGCTGGCTTGGCGGCACAATGTGCAAAACTGATCGCTTGTTGCATCAGTGCCGCCACAGCCGAAGCCCTGAGCCCCTTGAGCTTCACCAGGGTTGCGGTTGCCGGCTCGCCCAATCAGGACGCCATCTTGGATCTCGTTCCGCCACCGTGAGATGCAACAAATCCCTGAGGGACTCCAATCCACAACCGCTTGCTGGCATTCAATGCTATGAGGGGCAGATTGCCGCTGCTTTCTTCCGGCTGCTAGACTCGTTCCTCTCGCCAAAGATTCGGACCTTTCATGAACATCCATGAGTATCAGGCAAAAGAGGTGCTGCGCGCCTATGGAGCGCCCACCCCGCGCGGCTTTCCCGCATTTTCCGTCGAGGAAGCCGTCGCCGCGGCGAAGAAGCTCCCTGGTCCCGTCTGGGTGGTGAAAGCGCAGATCCACGCCGGCGGACGCGGCAAGGGCGGCGGCGTCAAAGTCGTTCGCTCCATCGACGAGGTAAAACGCGAAGCCGAACGCATGCTGGGCATGACCCTGGTCACGCATCAGACAGGTCCCCATGGGCGCGTCGTGCGCCGGCTCTACATCGAGGAGGGCTCGGATATCGCGCGCGAGCTTTATCTCTCGGCCCTTGTCGATCGCGAGACATCTCGCGTCGCCTTCATCGCTTCGACCGAAGGGGGCATGGACATCGAAGAGGTGGCCAAGAAGACGCCGGAGAAAATCCAAACCTTCCGCATCGATCCCGCCGCCGGCTACAGCGCGCACACGGGGCGCGCCATTGCCGCGACGCTGAATCTTTCGGGTGATCAGGCCAAGCAAATCGGCGCGATCATCGGCAGCCTCAGCAACGCCTTCGTCGACAAGGACATGAGTCTGCTCGAGATCAATCCGCTTGTCGTTACCAAAGCGGGCCAAGTGGTCTGCCTCGATGCCAAAATCAATTTCGACGACAATGCGCTCTACCGTCACGCCGATATCCAGGCGCTGCGCGATCCGGACGAGGAAGACCCCACCGAACGGGAAGCGGCCAAATACGATCTCAATTACATCAAGCTCGACGGCTCGATCGGCTGCATGGTCAATGGCGCGGGCCTTGCCATGGCAACCATGGACATCATCAAGCTCTATGGTTCGGAGCCGGCGAATTTTCTCGACGTCGGAGGCGGCGCCTCGAAAGAGAAGGTGACCGCGGCGTTGAAGATCATCCTCTCCGACCCGAATGTGAAAGGCATTCTCGTCAACATCTTCGGCGGCATCATGCGTTGCGACATCATCGCCAATGGCATCGTCGCCGCCGCGAAAGAGGTGTCGCTTTCGGTGCCCGTGGTGGTGCGTCTGGAAGGCACCAATGTCGAGCAGGGCAAGGAGATCTTGGCCAAGTCCGGCCTCGCCATCATCTCCGCCAGCGATCTTGCCGACGCCGCCCAGAAGATCGTCAAAGCCGTGAAGGCGCGCTGAACATGTCCATTCTTGTCGACAAGAATACCAAAGTCATCTGCCAGGGCTTCACCGGCGCGCAAGGCACGTTCCATTCCGAGCAGGCGATTGCCTATGGCACCAAGATGGTCGGCGGCGTCTCACCCGGCAAAGGCGGCCGCACCCATCTGAACCTGCCGGTGTTCGAAACCGTGCAAGAAGCGAAGGAGAAGACCGGCGCCACGGCGAGCGCGATCTATGTACCGCCGCCCTTTGCCGCCGATGCCATACTGGAAGCGATCGATGCGGGAATCGCGTTGATCGTCTGCATCACCGAGGGGATTCCGGTGCTCGACATGGTGCGCGTCAAACGGGCGCTATGCGGCTCGGCCTCGCGGCTTATCGGCCCCAATTGCCCCGGCGTCATCACGCCCAACGAATGCAAGATCGGCATCATGCCCGGGCATATCCATCGCCGGGGTTCGGTCGGAATCCTCTCACGCTCCGGCACGCTCACCTATGAGGCGGTGGCGCAGACGACGGCGGCAGGGCTCGGCCAGACCACCTGCGTCGGCATCGGGGGCGATCCGGTCAAAGGCACCGAGTTCATCGACGTGCTGGAACTCTTCCTCGCCGATCCCGAAACCAAGTCCCTGATCATGATCGGCGAGATCGGCGGGGCCGCCGAGGAAGACGCGGCCGATTTCCTGAAGCGCTCAAAGGTGAAAAAGCCCACCGTCGGCTTCATTGCCGGGGTGACCGCGCCACCCGGCCGCCGCATGGGCCATGCCGGCGCCATCATCTCCGGGGGCAAGGGCGATGCCGGCTCCAAGATCGAGGCGATGAAATCAGCCGGGATTAGGGTCTCACCCAACCCCGCGGCGCTCGGCACCACCCTGGCAGAACTGCTTAAGGGCTCTTAAATTGGCCATGTAATCTTAAGATAAGTGCTTTAGGCCTAGATCGTATTGGCGCGTTTCCTGAAGAGGAATCGGTAGCGGGGCAACCTTCCGCGCCGCCTTTCAGATCTGAGATTCCTAGCAAGCTTTTGAAATGACCGCGGAATCAAAAGAAAACCGGACCCCCAAAGGAACCTCTCCCAACGAGGTTCTGGATGCCACCTCCTTTTTGTTCGGCACCAATGCTGCCTTCATCGAAGGCCTTTACGCTCAATATTTGAGCGACCCCAATTCGGTCGATGGCACCTGGCGGGCGTTTTTCGAGGCGCTCGGCGATCGCGGCCTGAACCCAACGCAATTGGGCCGTGGTCCGTCCTGGCGCCGCGACACCAAGCTACGGACCGAGACCAGCGATTTCCTTTCCGCCCTGACCGGCGATCCCGGCCCGGCGCCCAAGAAACCGGTCGCTACCCCGATCCCTCCCGCGGCGCATCCCGAAGCGGCCGAAGCCGAGGCGCAAGCCTCCATCCGCGCCATCCAGCTGGTACGCGCGTTTCGCGTCATCGGCCATCTCGAGGCCAATCTGGATCCTTTGGGGCTGGAAAAGAGAAAATCCCTGCCGCAATTGCAGCTTTCGTTCTACGGCTTTCACGAGTCCGACCTCGACCGTCCCATCTTCATCGACGGCGTCACGATGGGAATGGAAACCGCCACCCCGCGTCAGCTCGTTCAGGTCTTGCGGCGCATCTATTGCGGCTCGATCGGTTATGAGTTCATGCACATCAACGATCCCGAACAGCGCGACTGGCTTCAGCGGCGCATCGAGGGACCGGACAAGGCCATCAGCTTCACGCTGCAAGGCAAGCGCGCGATTCTGAACAAGCTCATCGAGGCGGAGGTCTTCGAGAAATTCTGCGCCGTGAAATTCGTCGGCACCAAACGCTTCGGCCTCGACGGCGGCGAGGCGATGATCCCAGGCATGGAGCAGATCATCAAACGCGGCGGACAACTCGGCGTCAAAGACATCGTGCTCGGCATGCCCCATCGCGGCCGTCTCAACGTGCTGGCGAATGTGATGGCCAAGCCCTATCGCCAGCTCTTCCATGAGTTCCGAGGCGGCTCGGCCAAACCCTCGGATGTGCAAGGGTCGGGCGATGTCAAATATCATCTCGGCGCTTCATCGGATCGCGCCTTCGACGGCAACAATGTGCACTTATCGCTCACGGCGAACCCTTCGCATCTCGAAGCAGTGGACCCGGTGGTGTTGGGAAAATCGCGCGCCAAGCAATTTCAATATGGCGACAAGGTGACCCGCACCTCGGTGATGCCGCTGCTGTTGCACGGCGATGCCGCTTTCGCCGGCCAGGGCGTGGTGGCCGAATGTTTCGCCATGTCGGGCGTCAAGGGCTTCCGCACCGGCGGCACGATCCATTTCATCGTCAACAACCAGATCGGCTTCACCACCACGCCGGCCTATGCGCGCTCCTCGCCATACCCGTCCGATGTCGCCTTGATGGTGCAGGCGCCGATCTTCCACGTGAATGGCGATGATCCTGAGGCCGTGGTGCATTGCTCCCGCATCGCGACCGAGTTCCGGCAATTGTTCCATAAGGACGTTGTCATCGACATGTTCTGTTATCGCCGCTTCGGTCACAACGAAAGCGACGAGCCGTTCTTCACGCAGCCTTTGATGTATCGCGCCATTAAAGACCATCCGAGCACGCTTGAGATTTATTCGAAACAGCTCATCCAAGAGAGCGTCGTCACCGAAGCCGAAGTCGCCGAGATGATCGCCGCGTTCCAGAAACGGCTCGAGGACGAACTTGCCATCGCGCAGTCGCATCTGCCCGACAAGGCCGATTGGCTCGACGGCGCCTGGACGGGACTTGAGACCGCGCCGCGCGGCGATCGCCGCGGAACGACCGAGGTCGATCTTGAGAGCCTGAAAAATGTCGGCTTTGCCATCTCGCATGTTCCCGAGAACCTTGGCGTGCACAAGACCATCGCGCGCCTCATGCAGGCCAAGCGCAAGATGATCGAGACCGGCGAAGGCATCGACTGGTCGACCGGCGAAGCGCTCGCCTTCGGCACGCTGCTGGACGACGGGTTTCCGGTGCGCCTTTCGGGGCAGGATTCCTCGCGCGGGACATTCTCGCAGCGCCATGCGGTGCTGGTCGATCAGGAAACCGAAGAGCGCTACGTACCGCTCAATCACATCCGCGGCGGGCAGCCCGAATTCGAAGTGATCGATTCGCTGCTCTCCGAAGAAGCCGTTGTCGGCTTCGAATATGGCTACAGCCTCGCCGAGCCCAAGACGCTGGTGCTATGGGAGGCGCAGTTCGGCGATTTCGCCAACAGCGCGCAGGTCATCATTGATCAGTTCATCGCTTCGGGCGAGATGAAATGGCTGCGCATGTCGGGCCTCGTTTTGCTGCTGCCGCATGGCTATGAGGGTCAGGGGCCGGAGCATTCCTCCGCCCGGCTCGAACGTTATTTGCAGCTTTGCGCCGACGACAACATGCAGGTCGCCTGTTGCACCACGCCGGCGAATTATTTCCATGTGCTGCGGCGTCAGATGCAGCGCAATTTCCGCAAGCCGCTGGTGTTGATGACGCCCAAGTCCTTGCTCCGCCATAAGCGCGCGGTGTCCAGACTGTCCGAGTTCGGACCGGGGTCGTCGTTTCACCGGGTGCTTTGGGACGATGCCGTGTCGGCGCCCGAGGCGACCACGATCAAGCCGGTTCCCAACGAAGAGGTCGCACGTATCGTGCTGTGCAGCGGCAAGGTCTATTACGACCTGTTCGAGGAGCGCGAGAAACGTGGCGAGAATCGCATCCAGATTTTGCGCATCGAACAACTTTATCCCTTCCCGGGTCTGGCGCTGACCGACGAGTTGACGCGGTTTCCCAATGCCGAGATCATCTGGTGCCAGGAAGAGCCCAAGAACCAGGGCGCCTGGACGTTCATTGCGCCCAATATCGAAAGCGTCATGGAACAATTGGGACGCAAGGGACCGCTGCGCTATACCGGCCGCAAAGCCTCCGCCTCGCCCGCCGCGGGCCAGATGAGCAAGCACCAGGAAGAGCTCAAGAATTTTCTCAACGACGCACTGTCGTTGTAATCAATCGGCAGAAGAGACGGGAAGATGAGCATTGAAATCAAAGTGCCGGCGATGGGCGAATCCGTCACCGAAGCCACCATTGCCCGCTGGCTGAAGAAGGAAGGCGATGCCGTCAAGCAGGACGAGACCATCGTCGAGCTTGAAACCGACAAGGTGAATGTCGAGGTGCCATCGCCCGCCGCCGGCGTGCTGGAACATATCGAAATCCCGCAGGGCGGCACGGTGAATGTCGGCACGGTGATCGGCCAGGTCAGTGAAGGGGCCGCGGCGGCGAAGCCGGCGAAACCCGAGCCCAAGCCGGCGACGGCGCCTGCGCCCAAAATCGAAAAACCCGAAGCGAAAGCTCCCGCTCCTGTTGCGCCCGTTCCACCGCCGCCGCCTTCGGTGCGGCGCATCGCCGAAGAAGGGAAGCTCGACACGAGCGCCATCCAAGGCTCCGGCAAACGCGGCCAAGTGACCAAAGCCGATGCGCTGGCCGCGCTTGAAGCGGTCAAGCCCGCTTCCGTCTCGCGGCCGGCACCCGCGCCATCCGGCCCGCGGGCGCGGGCCGAACGCGAAGAGCGCGTGCCTATGTCGCGACTGCGCAAGACGATCGCGCTGCGCCTGAAGGAAAGCCAGGAGATCGCCGCCCAGCTCACCACCTTCAACGAAGCGGACATGTCCAAGGTGATCGCGGCGCGCGCGGCCTATAAGGACAGTTTCGAGAAGAAGCATGCCGTCAAGCTGGGCTTCATGGGTTTCTTCGTGAAGGCCTGTGTCGCGGCGCTCAAGGAAATCCCCTCGGTCAATGCTGAGATCGACGGCGACGACATCGTCTACAAGAATTACTACGACATCGGCGTCGCAGTCTCGACCGAGCGAGGCCTGGTGGTGCCGGTGGTGCGCAACGCCGACCAGCTTTCGCTGGCGGATATCGAGAAGCAGATCGGCGATTTTGGGGTGCGCGCGCGCGACAACAAATTGAAGCTCGAAGAATTGCTGGGTGGCACCTTCACCATCACCAATGGCGGGGTATTCGGCTCGCTGATGTCGACGCCGATTCTGAATCTGCCGCAGACCGGCATTCTGGGCATGCATAAGATCCAGAATCGCCCGATTGCGGCCGGCGACAAAATCGAGATCCGCCCGATGATGTATCTGGCGCTGTCCTATGATCACCGGTTGGTGGATGGACGCGAGGCCGTCACCTTCCTGGTGCGCGTGAAGGAAAACATCGAAGACCCGCAGCGCCTGCTGCTGGATCTGTAAATCTGCTGTCATGGCCCGGCGTGACCGGGCCACCCAGCCGGCGCATGTCCATGCGCCGAATGAATCGGACGATCGCCTGGATGGCCCGCTGTTGCGGGCCATGACATTTGAAGGTGAAACAATGGCGGACTCATTCGACGTCGTCGTCATCGGGGGTGGACCCGGCGGCTACAATTGCGCGATAAGGCTCGGCCAACTCGGCCTCGCCGTAGCCTGCATCGATAAGCGCGGCTCATTCGGCGGCACCTGCCTGAATATCGGCTGCATCCCTTCCAAGGCGCTGCTGCACGCGAGCGATCTCTACGAACTGGCGCGGCACGATTTTCCGCGCTTCGGCATTACGGGCACACCGGGGATCGATCTTTCCGCCATGATGGCGCAGAAGGACAAGATCGTCGGCGAGCTGACCAAGGGCGTCGAGTACCTGTTCAAGAAGAACAAGGTCGAGGGGATTGTCGGCGAGGCCAAGATTGCGGCGCCGGGCAAAGTTACCGTGGTCACCAAAGCCGGTGCGCGCGAGATCTCCGCCAAGCACATCGTCATCGCTACCGGCTCCGATGTCGCCCCGCTTCCCGGCGTCGCCATCGACGAAAAACGGATCGTGTCATCCACCGGTGCGCTCTCGCTCAACCCCGTTCCCAAGCGCCTCTTGGTGGTGGGCGCGGGCGTGATCGGGCTCGAGCTGGGTTCGGTCTGGCGCCGGCTTGGCTCCGAGGTGCTCGTGATCGAATTCCTTGACCGCATTGTGCCGGGCGTAGATGGCGAAGTGGCAAGACAGTTCCAGCGCCTGCTGGAACGCCAGGGCATGACATTCAAGCTCGCGAGCAAGGTCGTTGGTGTCGAAACGGCCGGAGCGGCGCTCAGCGTCGCCGTCGAGCCCGCCAAAGGGGGGCCGCGGGAAAATTTCGAGGCCGATGTGATGCTCATCGCCATTGGACGCCGTCCGTATACGGATGGGCTTGGACTCGACGAGGCCGGCGTCAAGCGAGATTCGCGCGGGCGCGTCGTGACCGACGACCATTTCCGCACCAATATACCTGGCATCTGGGCCATCGGCGACGTGCGGGAAGGGGCCATGCTCGCACACAAGGCCGAAGATGAAGCCGTCGCCTGCGCCGAACGAATCGCAGGCCGCGCGGGCCATGTGAATTACGACGCGATCCCGTCGGTGATCTACACCTATCCCGAAGTGGCGGTGGTAGGAAAAACCGAAGAGGAATTGAAAGCGGCGGGCGTCGCCTACAAAATCGGCAAGTTCCCCTTCACGGCGAATGCGCGCGCCAAGACCATTCTCTCCACCGAAGGTTTCGTGAAGATCCTCGCGGATGCGAAGACCGACCGCGTGCTCGGCGTGCATATGATCGGCCCGGACGTCGGCAATATGATCGGCGAAGCCTCGCTCGCGATCGAGTTCTCCGCCTCATCCGAAGACATTGCGCGCACCAGCCACGCGCATCCGACGCTGACCGAAGCGATCCGCCAGGCTGCCATGGGCGTCGGCGGCTGGACCATGCAGATGTGACAACCGACCGGACATGCGAAAGGCCCCGCGAGTTTCCTCGCGGGGCCTTCCCATTTTCAACTTGCAATCAACCCTTGTCGAATTTCAGGCTGAGAGCACCAATGCCGGCTGCCACGTTCAAGCCGGTGTTGCCTTCGATGCTGATCGGCTGCAATGCGATGGATTTGTCGAAGCCACCGAGCAGCACGTTGGCGCCGACGCCGACGCCCACGGTCGCGCTGGCACTCACGCCGCCATAGCCGCCTTCCAGGGCGCCCGCCTTCATATCAGAGGACGGCGCGACCACATCCCAGATCAGGACGCCGCCTTTGGTGTAGCCGATGTCCACGCCGACCTTGGAAATGCTGCCGACGTAATGCTCACCGAAGCCTTTATTCGGCACGTAATTGCAGCGCACGTCTTTAGACGAGCCGAGGACAAAGCCCCAACCGCTGTCGACGTTGCAGGTCAGTACGCCAATCTTCACGCCAGCCGCTTCGGCCGGCGCCGCAAGCCAAGCTGAAGCCGCAAATACGGCCACGCCCATCGTCATGCCGATTTTGTTCAACATTTTTGCCTCCTTGTTCCCCATTAAGGAAGGAACAGCCGAAAATCATGCGCCGCGACGCATATCACGCGTCCGGCACTGCGGAGGAAACGTACCCGTGCTGGGGTGGTTCCGGTTCCGGAGCGCCTGTTACGGTCCTGTCACCCCGGGGTCATACATTCGGGCGTGCGCACATGTTCGGGGCGGAAGCCAATGCCGACCAAACGCGCCGGGATGCGCCGCAGGAAAGCAAAACGATTAAGCAGCTTCACGGCGAAGGGCGGCTTCGGGTCTTGCTTCAGCGCCAGAACGCGAGTCATGACGCGATCCTGCACAATCATTTGAAGCTTTTGCGTCAGGTAAGTCGGAAGCTCGCGGCGCTTCTGGATCTTTTCAAGATCGGCAAGCGACGGCACGCCGTTGCGCAGCGGGGCCACCAGGATGTTGGCCGCCGCCACCGCGTCCTGCACCGCGAGGTTAATGCCGACACCGCCGATCGGCGACATGGCATGCGCGCAATCACCGATGCACAGAAGCCCTGGCCTGCACCACTCGTCCAAGCGGTCGACCGTGACGGTGAGAAGCTTGACCTGATCCCAATCCGTCAGCTCCGCGACGCGATCGGAAAATTCGGGCGCCACACGCAAGATGAGTCTGCGGAAAGACTCAAGCCCGGCTTGGCGGGCCGCTTCCGCACTGCCCTTGGGAATCACCAAGGCGCATTGCCAATAGTCGCCGCGGTCGAGAGTCACGAAGATCGCGCCCGCTGCGATGCGCCCGAGCGTCGTGGCGGGATCGCTCGTCTTCTTGGAGAGCCGCATCCAGAACACGTCGATAGGAACCCCAAACTCTGTGCGCGGAAGGCGCGCCTGTTCGCGCACGATAGAATGGCGCCCATCGGCGCCGACCACGAGATCGGCCTCAACCAATATCGCTCCGTCCGGCGTATTTGCTTGAACACCGGTGATGCGATTTTCCTCGGTGAGGAGCCCGGTGACTTCGGCTTCCATCAGGAGGTGAAAATTGGGATAGCGCCGCGCGCGGCTCACGAGGAAATCGAGGAAGTCCCATTGCGGCATCAGGGCGATGAATTTGCAATGGGACGGCACATGCGAGAAATCCGCGAGCCGGACCGGCACGCCGCCGATCACGCCGGAAAGCTCCTTCAGCTCCTGATGCGGGCGTTTAAGGAATTCGTCGAGCAGGCCGAGCTCGTAGATAATCTCCAGCGTGGAAGGGTGCACGGTGTCGCCGCGGAAATCTCGCAGGAAATCGGCGTGCTTTTCGAGCACCATCACATCCACGCCGGCGCGGGCGAGCAGGAACCCCAGCACCATGCCGGCGGGGCCGCCGCCCACGATGCAGCAGGAAGTCCGCTGGGTCTGAGGACGCGGAGCCGGGGCCAGATCGTCACCTTTTGTCAGAACCGCGGGGCCGCTAGACCATCGCACGACAAGCTTCCGCGCAAGAGCGGCAGGCCGCAACACATTCTTCCATGCCCATCAGCTTTTCGCAGTCGCGGGCGCAGACCTCGCAGACCTCCGCGCAGAGGGCGCAGGTCTGGCGGTGGAATTGACTCTTATGCGCCATCAGATCGGCGGCCAATTGGCAGACCGCGACGCAATCCATCATCAGCCGGAAATGCTGTGGGCGGACATGATCGCCACCCATTTCGAGGCATTCCGTCATGGCCGAGGCGAGACAAATCGCATGGCAGCGCAGGCATTGTTCGATGCAATGACGGATTTCATGGGAGAATTGATTCATCGTTTAACCCCGGATGGCTCGGCTTGGCAGGAACGCCAGGGCGCCGGTCTGCGTTCCGCCCGGCGCTGCGTTCATTATCTTGATCCCGCGCACTCGGCAGAAGCCTCGTTTTTCGCTAATTTGGGGAGCAGGCGGAAAACGCTTCGAGAATCGGGAGGCCATCATGTCGGACGAAACAGCGGATCGGTTAGGGCGGCGCAGTTTTCTCAATCGGATGGCCTTGACGGCGGGCGCCGCACGCCTTGCCCCGACGCTGGCCGCCGCAACGGCCCCGGCCGCATTTGCAGCCGGGCCCGCCAGTGCTGCCGAAACCGCCGCGCCGAAAGGCGAGAGCGGCTACACGCCCAAGCTCGCGGCCTATGCGGCGGCACTGCGTTACGAAGAAATCCCCCCCGAGGTAAAACAGCGCATCAAGGACTGCATCACCGACACGGTCGCGGTGATCCTTTACGGGGGCAAGCTGCCCTGGAGCCAGATGGTCATCGCCCATGCCAAGCGCACGGGACCCAATGGCAAGAGCCACATCCTCGGTACCGGCGGCGTGACGGTGCAGGCGCCATCGGCGGCGCTGGCGCATGGCGCCATGACGCATGCGTTCGAGCTCGACAATCTCACCGACCCGGATTCGGGCTCTCATCCCGGCGCCAGCATGTTCTCCTCCGGACTTGCCGTGGCGCAGGAACGCGGCCTTGGCGGCGCCGCGCTGATCACCGGGATGACGGCCGGTGCCGAAGTGATGATCCGCATCGGACACGCGGCCAAAGGCACGCTGGAGCCCCGCGGCTTTCATGCGCCGGGGACCACCGGCCCGTTCGGCGGTGCGGTGACCGTGGGCAGGCTGATGCAATTGGACGCCGGCAAGATGAGTAACGCGCTCGGCATCGCCGGATCGCTCTCCGGCGGATTGCTGGAGTTCGCCCATTCCAACACCGGCGCCATGGTGAAGAAGCTGCATCTCGGGAGGGCGGCGGAATCGGGCGTGCTGGCGGCGAGCCTTGCCTCCGAAGGCTTCACCGGACCCGACACGGTTCTGGAAGGCGAGGCGGGATATCTGCGCGCGTTCTGCAACGACCATGATTCGACGGAGCTGACTCGCGGCCTCGGACAGGACCATATGGCCATGTCCATCATGATGAAGCGCTTCGCCTGCCACATCACGGCACATCGCCCCGTGGAAGCGATGCTCGATCTCAAGAACCAATACAAATTTTCCGCCGCCGACGTGGAATCGATCAGCGTCACCGGCAATCAGCGCATGGCGACCACGAACAATATCCCTGTGCCGCCAGACGTGCTGCTGGCGCAATACAGCATTCCGTTCTCGGTGGCGCTCTCGCTCTATCGCAATCCGATCGATCCGGATTCCTTCGACGAGAACGTCATGCGCGATCCGCAGATTCTCGCCATGGCGGCGCGTGTGAAAATGCTGACCGAGCCGGGCCAGAGCAGGGAGGATCTCGCCAGCACCGTCGCCGTCACGTTGAAAGGCGGCCGCGTTGTCACGCAGCGTGTCACCGCCTTCATGGGGACGCCGACGCGGCCGCTGGATCGGGCAGGGACGCGCGAGAAGTTCATGCTGCTGACCAAGCGTTTCCCGAACTCCGACATGGCGCGCCTGTTCGACCGGCTGCAAAACCTCGAAAGCGAAAAGACGCTGGACTGGATCAGCGCGTAAGAGCGCGCGCGCAAGCCGCGGCGCGTTCGAGCAGCAGCGCGCGCTCGCGTGCATTGCGCGTGAGTGATGCCGCGCGCTCGAACTCGACGCGCGCTTCCTCATGCCGCGCCAGCTTGGCGAGAAGATCGCCGCGCACGCTCGGCAAGAGATGATAGGCCTTGAGCGAGGGCTCGCCGGTCAGCGTATCGACGAGTTCGAGGCCCACCGCCGGACCGAATGCCATGGCGAGGGCGACGGCGCGATTGAGTTCGACGACAGGCGATGGAAGAAGCCGTGCGAGCGCTTCGTAGAGCGAAGCGATGCGCGTCCAGTCCGTGTCCTCAGCCTTGCGCGCGCGGGCGTGACAGGCAGCGATGACAGCTTGCAATGCGTAGGGGCCCTGTTCCCCGCCGAGCGCCTCGGCGCGCGCCAGCGCGGCAAACCCTCGCCGAATCAGCATCTGATCCCAGCGCGCGCGGTTCTGCTCGAGCAGCAGAATCGGTTCCCCCGATGGACCGGTCCGCGCCCGCGCCCGCGACGCCTGGATCTCCATCAGCGCGACGAGGCCGTGGACCTCCGGCTCCCTTGGCGCGAGCTCAGCGAGGATGCGTCCCAAGCGCAGCGCTTCCTCGCAGAGCTGTGGCCGCATCCAGTCCTCGCCCGCGGTGGCCGAATAGCCCTCGTTGAAAACGAGGTAGAGAACTTCGAGCACAGACGACAGACGGGCGGCGAGCTCGCCACCACGCGGGACCTCGAAGGCTATCTGCTCCTTGGCGAGGGTGCGCTTCGCCCGCACGATGCGTTGGGCGATGGCCGGTTCGGAGACCAGGAAGGTGCGCGCGATCTCGTCGGTCGTCAGGCCCCCTATCAAGCGAAGGGTGAGCGCCGCGCGCGCCTCGGTCGAGAGCACGGGATGGCAGGACGTGAACATCAGACGCAGGAGGTCGTCGCCGACATCATCGTCGAGTGCAGCGTCGGGATCGGGCGTGGCCATCTCGTGTTGGGCCTCGATTTCGCGGCCAATCTCATCCTGCTTGCGCTCCTGCAGTTTTTTCCTGCGCAGCAGGTCGAAGGCGCGATGCTTCGCGGTGGCCATCAGCCAGGCGCCGGGGTTGTCGGGAACACCCGCCTGCGGCCATTGCTTGAGCGCGGCGACAAGGGCGTCGTGGGCAAGTTCTTCGGCGACGCCGACATCGCGCACGACGCGCGCGAGCCCGGCAATCAGCCGGGCGGATTCGATCCTCCAAACCGCGTCGATCGCGCGATGTATATCGGTAGCCGTCACAGCTACCGGTTAGAGCATCTTCCTCCGCTCGCGCAAGGCGACGCGTCAGCCCCGGTTTAACGGGTCATGCGTGTTTGCGCTTCATCTCGGGCAGCCCGGCCGCGGCCTTCTGAACTTCGGCAGGGAAGTCCGACATCTCCTGTACCTGGCGGACTTCAACGGTTTCATTTTCCGAGCCGGGAATACGCTTGGCCCACTCGATGGCTTCCTCCTTCGACTTCACATCGATCATCCAGTAGCCGCCGAGGACTTCCTTCGCCTCGCTGAAAGGCCCGTCCGTCACCTTGGGCTTGCCACCGGGAAATGTGACGCGCACGCCCATGGAGGGCGGGTGAAGGCCATCGAGCGAGAGCAGCACGCCGGCTTTTTGCAGGGATTGATTGTACTTCATCATTGCCTCGACCGCCTTGGGGTCGGGCATGGTGCCAGGGGACGCACTTTCGTACCCCTTGGGGATCATCAGCATCATGAAACGCATGGCCATACCTCCTTCGAATTCTGAGCCGAGCCCCTTGGGCTGTCTTGTCTGGGTTGAACCGGCTCTGCTGTAACGACGAACGACGGTCGACGAATTTTTTCGGTGCCGCTGGGATGAGGCCGCGGACGTCAATTGGCTTCGTCAAAACAGACGCCGACCTCGCGCACCTCGATGGTTGCCCACTCGGCCGCGGGGCACTCATGCGCAATCCCGATCGCCTGCTCCTTGGTCGCGCAATCGATCAGAAAGAAGCCGCCAACGATTTCCTTGGATTCGGCGAAGGGACCATCAAGGACTGCGCGCTTGCCATGCCGAACCTCGATCCGCACGCCTTCGGCATCGGACTTCAGCGCATCGCTCGCCTTGAGCACACCGCGCGCCTTGAGACCTTCGCCAAAGCGCAGCATGCGCTCATAAGCGAGGCGCCCCTCTTCCAAGGGCCGGGTTCGCCTCTTTTCTCCCGGCTCCAAGATCAACAGCATATACGCCATCACGCCCTCTCATTTGCGACCGGTCATGACGATAACGCTCTCGCGCCCGCGTCGCCAAGACACCGGTTAGCTGGTCTTTTCCTCGCAATTGACCATCCACGGAATCCCGAAGCGATCGACGAGCATGCCGAAGCGGATCGCCCAGAACGTCTTCTGGAGGGGCATCTTGACCGTGCCGTTTTCCGCCAAAGCGGGGAAGATGCGTTCGGCATCTTCGGGTCTATCGACGATCAGGCTCACCGAGAAGCCTTGCGGTTGCTGAAAGTGACCGGGCGGTGCATCGGACCCCATCAGCACCTGGTCGCCGATGACCATGCGCGCATGGATGATTTTTGCGCGCCATTCCGGCGGCACCTGATTCTCTGCCGGCGTGCCGGCATGGGTCATCATGGCAATGATCTTGCCGCCGAAAACTTGCGCGTAAAACTTGAACGCGGCCTCGCACTGGCCGTTGAAGAAAAGATAGGGATTGAGTTGCATCGCACACTCCTTTGTCTGCTTGCTTAGGCAAAATCGGTTGGTTCGTACAACTGGCGAAGCTCACATTCGCCGTCGCCTGCCACTTTGAGGAAACGCTTAGTGAGATCAATCGCCTCCGCCTTGGACTTGGCTTGCAGCAGCGCGAAGCCGCCGACCACTTCCTTGGCTTCGGTGAAAGGTCCGTCGGTCACCGTCAGCTTCTCACCGGTGCGGCGAATGCGAGCGCCCTTGGAGCTCGGCAGGCAGCCTTCCGTCGCGAGGAGCGTGCCGGCCTTCGTCATCTCCTCGATGAGCTTTCCCATCTCCGCCATGCGCTGCGGGGTAGGAGGCTCGTTGTTCTCCTTTGTCCTGTAGATCGATAGAAATCGCATTGTCGTGTTCCCTTTCGTTATTTTTTCGCGTTCGTTATTTTTTCGCGGCGGCTTGGACGCGCAGTTTCTCCTCGGCTTGTTTCAGCTCTGGCGTGAGCGCCTCGCCGAAATCATCGGCCTCGAAGACCTGGCGAATTTCGATTTCGGATTCCGTGCCGGGCATCGGATTGGGAGCACGCTTGACCCATTCGATCGCCTCTGCCTTCGACTTCACCTGGATCAGCCAGAAGCCGGCGATCAGCTCCTTCGTCTCGGCGAAGGGCCCGTCGGTCACGATGCGCTTGGAGCCAGCGAATTTGACACGGGCGCCTTTGGAGCTCGGCTGAAGTCCTTCGCCCGCCAACAGCACGCCGGCTTTCGCCAGCTCTTCATTGTACCTTCCCATTTCGGTGAGGAGCTCCGTGCAGGGCATGACACCCGCTTCGGAATCTTTGCTCGCCTTGACTATGATCATGAACCGCATCGTCTTTCTCCTTCGATTGGGAGCGGGGCTAGCCGCGGCCTCAACCGCATTTGAACCCTCGCTCTACACCAACGTCGAATGAGGGTCCGCGAGATCGACACGCCACGCCGAAATTTTTGACGAGTTTGGCACCAGCCCCCGCTCAGCTAACGCCGACCGGGGCGCATCTTCTCTAAAGTTCGCTTCGCTCACTAAGAGACGGCACCAGCCCCGCTCGGCTAACGCCGACCGGGGCACAGCTTCTCTAAGTTCGCTTCGCTCACTAAGAGAAGCTAGTGTGGTGCGGGCGGAGGGAGTCGAACCCCCACAGGCCTTTCGGCCCTACGGATTTTCTTACCAACTACGGCTTTCGCCGCCGCCCTTCGGGCGTTTGTGGTCTGGACTATCCCTTCACCTTAGCGTCCGCCTTAGGTGCTGCCCGTCTAGTCTCTACGCCTTCCCCTGGGACACTTGTTTCCAAGGGCTTGGCTCGGGATTGCCATATGAAAGGTTTCCCCGAATTTGAGCAGTTCTACATCGGCGGTTTCCCGCCGAGCACTCAACCGATTAAGTCCGTTGCGTCTACCATTCCGCCACGCCCGCATGCGGTTTCACCTATAAACGAGACGCCCCGGAGTTTTAAGGGTATTGCGTGCGGCGGTCGTCAACAGAGGCGGTTACGTTCTTGATAACCGCGGATGAGTGACGAAGCTTTCGCTCCGTGCTAGGCGTTTGGCCCCATGATCGTGGTGCTTGTCCTCATCTTCAGCCTGGTCGCGCTTGGCGCGGCGGCTTTTGTCGTGCTGCCCTTCTTGCGAGCAGCCTCTGAGGCCGGCGAGACCAAGAGCCGCCGGCCCTGGATTGCGGCGGGCGCGGGCTTTGCCACCATGGCGCTAGGCCTTGGCACCTATGCCGTGCTGGGACAGCCGGCCATTGCCCTCTCCACGCTGACCGGCCCATCGCAGACCGACTATCCCGCCCTGATCACCATGCTGGCGCGCCGCATGCCCGACCGCCCCGGCGATATCGAAGGCTGGACGCTATTGGGGCGGGGCTACCTCTCGCTCGGCAACGCCGCCCAGGCTGAGAAAGCGCTCTCCCGCGCCGTAGCGGTCGCAAAGGAGACACAGGGAGCCGCACCGCCCCAGCTGCTGTCGAGTTACGGCGAGGCAATGGCCGAAGCGGCAGGTGGGGTCAGCAAGGAGGCCGAAGCCGTCTTCCGCCAGGTCCTGGAGGAAGACCCCAAAGACCTAGTGGGACGCTATTATATGGGCTTGGCGCTCTCCGAGCGGGGCCAGAAGGACGCCGCCCTCCAGCTCTGGGAAGGGCTTCTCGCCGACGCGCCCCCCAATACGCCCTGGCGCGGCGCCCTGCTCGATCAGGTGGCGACGCTGAAGGCTCAGAGCGGCGGCGCCGCTCCCAATCCGATGGCCATGGTCCAACAATTGGCCCAGCGGTTGGAGACAAATCCCCACGACCTCGACGGCTGGCTGAGGCTGATCCGGGCCTATTCCGTGCTGGGCGATAAGCCCAAGGCGGTGGCCGCCCTGACGCGGGCCAAAGACGTCTTTGCCACGGAGGCACCCGCTCAGGCGGCCCTCGCCAAAGCCGCCCAGGACAATGCTCTGAACTGAACCTGCGGCCAGCGGCCAGCGGCCGCTAAACGAAAAACGGCGGCCAAAGGCCGCCGTTTTCAAAAGCCTAAGCGACAGAAATCAGCTGCCGGCGACGCGTCCCTGCCATACCGGCCAGCACGACGTCTTCCCCGCGCCCTTGGCGGCCTGGTAGAGCTTCATCTGCGCCTCTTCGGCGTTCATCCCTTCGGCGGTCGCGACGTAATCGCTTGTTCCCGAACACCAAACATAGAATTGGTGGGTACCTTTGGCGAAGAAATCGACCTGCCGGTCCGAAGCGAAATTGCCGGCCGCAGCAACCCCTGCCGCGGCAAAAAGAACTCCCCCTAGAGCCGCGGCCAAGACGCGTCTTACGATCATCGCTCCTGCTCCTCAGTTCCGGTTGAACGGTCCAACAATGGTTAAGCTGACATAGGCGCCGCTACGCGGCAACCCTTAATCTGTTCCCCTGCGCCAAAATTATCTCATTCAAATGATGGGGCAAATTGAATGAAGTTTGATTAAGCAGCACGCGGTCCTCTTGAACTCCAACTTACTGGGAATCTCTAGTTTTTTCGGGTGTGATGCCCAGAGACAATGCGAGTTGCAAGATTTCACCCTCCGCCTTTTCCACTTCCGAGCCATCCCTTCCTCTGATCACAAGTGTGGTACCGGCAGGGCCACCGGCGTCGGCGAAGAATGGATAGCTTCCAATACTGACCGCCGGATACGACTTTTGTATGGCGGCGAGGCTTTCCGCGATCCGCCCCTCGACCAGCCGGACCGTGATGCTGCGCACGATCACCGCCACGCCCTGGGTCAGCCTTGGCGCGACGTCCTCGAGCATCGCGGCCATGATCTTGGGCACACCGGCAAGGACGAAGACATTGCCGATCTGAAAGCCGGGCGCGACCGATACGGGATTTTTGATCAGGCTGGCCCCCTCCGGCACCCGCGCCATGCGCTGCCGCCGCTCGTTGAAATCGCCCGGTTTGTAGCGCGCGGCCAGAAGCGCCATGGCCTCGGGGTGGGGCTTAACCGCGAGGCCGAAGGCGGCCCCGATGGAATCAGCCGTGATATCGTCATGGGTCGGACCGATACCCCCCGTTGTGAAAACATAGCTGTACCGCGCGCGGAGCGCGTTGACCGCGGCCACGATCTCCGCTTCGACATCGCGCACGAAGCGCGCCTCGGCAAGATCGATGCCCAAGGGCGCCAGGAACTTGGCGATAGCCGCGACATTCACGTCTTGGGTGCGTCCCGATAGGATCTCGTCGCCGATAACCAGAACGGCGGCGGTGATCAAATGAGCCTCATTCATCGCTTTATCCTAAAGAGTTGATCCTTCAAGCTGGTGCCGAGGGATGGGCAAGTGTAAAACGAACGCCAATCTATTCGTGGTAATAAATCCAGAAGACCTTGGTCCTAACCAAGCACCAGGGTGCGAGAAACGAACCAAAATGCCCGAAGCCAGTACCGATCTCACCAGCGAAATGGTCCTCGACCGCGATGCCATCGAAGTGGCGCGGCGTTCCGCCTTCGCGGTGGCGACCCACCGGCCCGAGGACTTCGAGGGCATGCGCCGCGCCGGCCGTCTCGCGGCGGAGGTGCTGGACCTTTTGGTCGCCGAAGTGATGCCGGGGGTTACCACGGCGGCGCTGGACAAACTGGCATTCGACTACACACTCGATCATGGGGCGCTGCCCGCGTGCCTGGGCTATCGCGGCTACCGCCATACGCTCTGCACCTCGATCAATCATGTGGTCTGTCATGGCATCCCCAGCGACCGTCCGCTGAAGGACGGCGACATCGTCAATATCGATGTGACCGTCATCCTGGACGGCTGGCATGGCGATACCAGCCGCATGTATTACGTCGGCGAGGTGAAGCGCAAAGCTCAGCGCCTGGTCGAGATCACCTATGAATCCATGATGCGCGGCATCGCGGCGGTGAAGCCGGGGGCCACAACCGGCGATATCGGCTATGCCATCCAATCCTTCGCGGAGGAACAGGAACGCTGCGCCGTGGTGCGCGATTTCTGCGGCCATGGGCTGGGGCGCATCTTCCACGCGCTCCCCAACATCGTGCATTACGGGCGGCCCGGCCAAGGCGTGGTCTTGAAGCCGGGCATGTTCTTCACCGTCGAGCCGATGATCAATCTCGGGGGCTATGCGGTCAAAGTGTTGAGCGATGGCTGGACGGCGGTCACGCGCGACCGCTCGATGTCGGCGCAGTTCGAGCACAGCATCGGCGTGACGGAGAATGGCTTCGAAATCTTCACGCTCTCCCCCAAAGGATGGCACGCGCCGCCCTATCTCTGACGGCGCCGCATCTGACGCGGTCCGGGGGGACAGCGACGTTCCACATTATCACGGCCATCGTCAGAGGCTGCGGCAGCGCTTTGCCGCCGGCGGCGCCGACGCGCTTCCCGATTATGAACTGCTCGAGCTGCTGCTCTTCATGGCGATTCCCCAACGCGACACCAAGCCTTTGGCGAAGACGCTGATCGACACTTTCGGAAGTTTTGCCGATGTCATCGCGGCGCCCGCCGAACGGCTGATGGAAGTGGACGGCGTAAAGGAAGGAACGGTCGCGGTGTTGAAGATCGTGGAGGCCGCAGCCCTGCGTCTGGCCAAAGCGAAAATCATCGGCAGGCCGGCCCTTTCCTCATGGGAGGCGTTGCTCGATTACTGTGCGGCCTCGATGAGCCGTTCGCAGACCGAGGAATTCCACGTGCTCTTTCTCGACCGCAAGAATGTGCTCCTTGCCGAGGAACGGCATCAGCGTGGAACGGTGGATCACACGCCAGTCTATCCGCGCGAAGTGGTCAAGCGCGCGTTGGAGCTGGGCGCATCGGCGCTGATCCTGGTGCACAATCATCCTACTTGCCCTCGAAAGATCACGCTCGATCACACTCTATCACATTGAAACATCATCGTTTTATTGCTTGCCTCGCGACAATTCTTGAGAGCATATTGGGATCGGTATAGAGGGGGATCAGCCGCGCTACCGATCCCAGTGCATGAGCCTCGGGAGCCACGTCACCCTCCGCTATCCCACTTAAGACCCGAGGAGAGACCCCAGTGCCAAGCCTTACAGACGGCGTCATCCGGCAGGCGCTCAAGCGCGTCGAGCGTTCCCGCAAGCAGGAAAATCTGGTCGATGGCGACGGACGCGGCACCGGCCGTCTGGTCATCAGCGTCAAGCCGATGCCCACTCGGGTGACCGGTGAATGGTTGGCGCAGCAATGGCGCAATGGAAAGCGGATCAAGAAGAAGCTGGGCGACTACCCATCGATGTCGCTGGCGGGAGCCCGCCAAGTATTCAGGCGTGACTTTGCCGACGTCATCCAGAAAGGCCGCAGCATCAAACTCGCCGGCGACACTCGATCCGGCACAGTTGCCGATCTTTTCGAGGCCTACGTGCAAAACTTGAAGGACGCAGATAAGCCATCGTGGAGCGACACCGAACAGAACCTCAACAAGATCGCCGACTTGCTCGGACGGAATCGCCCAGCGCGGGAGATCGAACCCGACGAGATCACGGAGGCCATACGTCCCATATATGAGCGCGGCAAGCGTGCCATGGCAGACCATGTGCGAAGCTACGTTCGGGCCGCCTATGGTTGGGGGCTGAAATCCGAACACGACTATCGCAGCACGTCTCCGCGGCGCTTCAAGCTCATCTATAATCCAGCGGCCGGCATTCCCACCGAGCCGAAGATTGCTGGCACCCGGTGGCTGAATGAAGATGAATTCGTCTGGCTATATCGATGGCTCGAATGCCCCACGACTCCAGTGCACCCGCCATACACCCGCGCCGTCCGCATCCTCATGCTGACCGGACAACGTGTTCAGGAAATCGCCGGCCTCCATGTCGATCAATGGGACGCGAACGAGCGGATTATCGATTGGTCCAAGACGAAGAACTCCTCACCGCACGCCGTTCCTGTACCCGCGCTCGCGGCCGAGCTCATCGAATCGATCACGCCGAATAAATTCGGTTGGTTCTTCCCGGCCGCAAAGGATCCGTCGCAGCACGTCAGCCATGGAACGCTTTACGCCTTCATGTGGCGGCAGCGGGAAAACGGAGTCATCCCGGTGGTCACGAACCGCGACCTACGACGGACCTGGAAGACGCTCGCCGGCAAGGCAGGTGTCTCGAAGGAGATCAGGGACAGAATTCAGAACCACGCACTGCAGGATGTCAGCTCAAAGAGCTACGACCGCTGGAACTACATGCCCGAAAAACGCGCGGGCATGAAGACGTGGGACAAGTTCGTCACGGCCTTGCTCACCAAGAAAAGCATTAAGGTGGCGGCTTGATGCAAACCGCCGCCACTCCGACGATCGCAGAGCCGGCGTCGAACCCACTATGACGGCCCGGCGCGATCTCGAACGGACGTCCCGCGCGGGAAAGGCCGCGCGACGGCGCAAGCCAACTGCGGGCGGCAATCTGCCGGCCGAAACTGAAAGCTATGCGGCGCTAGTCGCCGAGCTCCGGCAGAGGATCGCCAACGCCCGCATCCGGGCGGCTCTTTCCGTGAATCGCGAATTGGTGCTCCTCTACTGGGGTATCGGACGCGACATCCTCGCCCGCCAGCAGAGCGAAGGCTGGGGCGCGAAGGTCATAGACCGGCTCGCAGCCGACTTGGGACGGGCCTTCCCGGAGATGACAGGCCTGTCGGCCCGAAACCTCAAATACATGCGGGCGTTCGCGGAGGCGTGGCCTGATCTCGAATTTGTGCAACAGGTTGTTGCACTATTGCCCTGGGGCCATAATGTCCGTCTGCTGGACGGCGTCAAGGCAGCGGCTGCGCGTGCCTGGTACGCCCAGCAAGCGATCGAGAATGGCTGGAGCCGCAACGTACTCGCGCACCAGATCGATAGTGGTCTCTTCGCGCGCCAAGGCGGCGCTTTGACGAATTTTTCGAGGACGCTGCCCGCCGAGCAGTCTGAGCTCGCACAGCAGATCCTCAAGGATCCCTACAGCTTCGACTTCCTTTCGCTCGGCCCCGAAATGCTTGAGCGGGATCTCGAACGCGGCTTGATCGAGCATCTGCGCGCCCTGATTCTCGAACTTGGCAAAGGGTTCGCGTTCGTCGGAAGCCAGTATCACCTCGAAGTCGCAGGCCAGGATTACTACCTGGACCTGCTCTTCTATCATCTCCGCCTGCGTTGCTTCGTGGTCATCGAACTGAAGATCGAAGACTTCAAGCCAGAATTTGCCGGCAAGATGAACTTCTACCTTTCCGCGGTGGACGATCAGTTGCGCCACAAGGACGACAAGGCCACCATCGGCATCATTCTCTGCAAGGGCCGCAACGAGATTATCGTCGAATATGCCCTTCGCGACTCAAGCAAGCCCATGGGCGTCGCGCAATACAGACTTTCTCCCGCGTTGCCCGCTCGGTTCCAGCACGAACTTCCGACTGTCGAGGAGTTTGCGCGAGAATTTCCTATGATGACCGTCGTAAAACTCCGCATCGAGATTGAACGCGCGCTACGCGACCTTGCCGCCGCAAACCGCATCTCCGGCACCCGCCCCATGGGCATTGGCCCGATGCTTCGGGATCTGCAGCAGCGAGGCATCGCCCCAGCAAGCACGGAGCTCTTCTTACAAGCGCTGCGCGTGATGAACGAGGCTTCTCATGGGATCGATGTCGATTCCGCTGCGGCTCAGCACGCGGTCGGCGTCGGGTCGCTGTTCCTTGCCGAATTGGTCGCGAAGGACGACAAACGGCTATAGCCCCATTTCGGCCGCAAGCACGCTCACCATCGACGACTACGAGTGCATACTGACCGGCAAAAGCCGACTTCACCGACCCGGCGGCGTATACGACGCTCGCCTGCACTGCGATATGCCTCTACGACCAGATCGCCTTTGGCGAGACCGAGATGGATCGATTCGCCTCCAGATCATCGATGAATGCCGACCACTGCTCGCGTCCCATTCGGATCGACGCGTAGCCCGCAGCCATGGCCGAAAACCCATCAGTACGCGTTCAAGATCGGCGATAAAACCTTCCAGGAGCCTCGGCACAGATTTGCCGTAGGCCAGGTAGATGGCGTCGCGATAGTTTGCTTTGCCGCGGTAGCGGATGGATCGGCCGGGTCTTCTGACCCGCTGCCCATCGCCTCGTTGGGCGCCATCACTCGCTACGAAATCGCCCAAGCCATCGCTGCCCGAGTGGGCTCGGACCCGACCACGGCCAATATTTCTTCCTTTCGTGGCAGATTGTCGATTTCGTGGACGAAATAGATTGAGAGAACGCTCACGTATTGACGATGCAAAAGCGCATCGATGAAAGCTCCGTGCAGGAACTTGCGTATGCCCTTATCGAGCGCTCGCAGTCGTTCCACCGCGACTTCGCATGCCCTGAAGGCATTCGGTCGCAATTGTGGATCCTTATCGGCCATAGCCATCGACGTCATGGCCACGGCCATCGCACCCACGGCCATCTGGGGAGGCTTTCCTCCACGTCGCGCGATACGATCGAGCAAATTCGCGGCCTCCCACCAGAAGTCGAGCGGCCTATTATTCGAGAGATACTCGCTAAACTGCAGCAAATTGTGGGCAACGCCCACCAACAGAATGTCGTAACATGCCGCGTATTCGGACTCTGGAAGAGCGCGCACGAGCGCAACAAAGGCCGCACACGCGCTAATCGGGAATGACTCGTTTTCCGGGGCTTGCGAGATCTCCTTAAGGCCGCGGGCGGCTTCACACATCGCGTCGATCTCACCTCCGATCGAGACATCTTCATTCCTTCGCTGCATTGCGCGGAACTTTGGCAAAAAATTAAAAAATTCACGCGAGGTCTCATCCAGGTAATGAAGAGCTTTTCCCAATGTCAGAATCCAGAGACCGGGCGTAAACGAAGTCATTTGTGCTAAAGCCACCGAGAATATGTCCCTCCCACTATCCCTGGCTTGCTCCACGAGCCTATCCCACGTCTCTATGTCTTCATCGGTGTTCGGCCAGCGCGCCATGATCTTCATCATGACCACGTACGTTTGCGATATCTCCAGTTTGTGCGCCATGCGTGGTCAACCGATCAGTGACAATTGAAAGCGACACATACCACAGCCCGTTACGGC
>JAXDMY010000105.1:0-6152 GCA_034665805.1 Alphaproteobacteria bacterium | reverse complement strand
CGCCTTCGCTGCCACGATCGCGCGAACGCCCGTAGAGAGATTGTCGAGCACCACCACATCATCACCGCGATCGAGCGCAGCCAGCACCATGTGGCTGCCGATATAGCCCGCGCCACCCGTTATCAGGATCGACATGCTGTTTTCTACATCAGTAAGCTATCGAAAAAGTAAAGGAAGCCGGCTTTAGGGGACATTGTCCTCGGCTTTGATTCCGAGGAAAAAGCGGCTCACATCGCCGACATGCGAAAGTTTCATGTGCAGCGTGTGTAGGCAGACTTACTCCATCGCTGCTCTTGTCAGAATCAAAAAAATGGCATCTCAATCATGCATGCCCTCTAGGGTTCGTTGTGCGTTTTTCATGCAATCTTTCTGACAACCGCTGTGTCCGGCTAGGAACAGGGGAATTCCGACCGCAAGCTTTGCAATTGTTCCGCATGGCTTGCCCTCTCGCTTTTGGTTCGCGACCGCGCTTTGTCTCTGAGCGAGGGTGTTACTTGAGTCCGGACCCTAGTCTAGATATCGAGCGGCGCGGTCGAGGCATCTTTTTGCGGAGTTTTCGCCGGTTCCTCATCCCTACAGAATGTCCGCATTTAGGAACACTGGGCGGCACGGGACGGCTGTAGAGAATATGAAAGACGTCCTCGCCGAGGCTGCGCCGATGCGCACTAGTCATCAGAGTTTTCCACGATCCGATGGCGGGTGGCGGCTATGTCCGGATAAGCGGTCCCGGGTTCTTCAGATATTGCGTTGTGATCGCATTCGCCGACCAATAGGCGAGTGCCCCAATCGTTCCCGTCGGATTGTAGCCCGGGTTCTGCGGAAAGGCGGCGCGGCCCATGACAAAAAGATTGCTCGCCTCCCAATTCTGCAGATAGCGATTGATGACGCTGGTCCGCGGATCACTTCCCATGATCGCGCCACCGGTGTGGTGCGAGGACTGACCGTTGATGTTGTCGAAATTGCCGGTGCGCGGATTGGGCGTGCCGATGATCTTGGCATTGGCGGCACGCGCGATCTCGACCGCCTTGTCGGTGAGGAATTGCGACATCTTCTTATCGTTCGGCGTGTAATTGTAGGTCATGCGCACCAGCGGCCTGCCGATGGCGTCCTTATAGTTCGGATCGAGGTCGAGATAATTGGTGCGCCAGGCATAGCTCGCCCCATGGGCGCTGATCGGGAAAGTGTGATTGTACCATTCGGTCGTCGCCGTTTTCCACGCGGAGCCCCAGCGCGGCGTGCCCGGCGGAACGGCGCGAACCTGAATCGGTCGCCCGCCGCTGATCGAGGGATAAAGGTAACCGCCGCCGAAAAAGCCCAACCCCGTATGATCGAAATTGTCGCCCTGGAAATCGTCGATGGCCGCGGGATTGACGCCGGTGCCGATGAAGGGGTTGATCTCGTCCTCGACGAAAATCTGCACGCCCGACATCACCTGCAGACAGAAATTCTTCCCCACGACGCCCTTGCCCGTGCGCGGATCATAGGGTTGCCCGATCCCGGCGGTCAGCATCAGGGAGACATTGTTGAAGGGATAGGCGCAGAGCACGACGAGATCGGCGGGCTGTTCGAGCTCTTCGCCCGTCTCGCGGTCGATATAGACGACGCCGCGCACTTTTTTGGCGCGCTTGTCGTAGACGAGATTTTTCACATAGGCGTGGGTGCGAAGCTCAAAACGCTTATCGGCCATTAGCACCGGCATGATGCAGATGTTCGGGCTCGCCTTGGAGTTGGACTCGCAGCCGAAATATTCGCAATGGCCGCAATATTGGCATTGGCCGAGCGTTTGGCCTTCGATGTTGGTGTAGGGCGCGCTGTTGTTCGAGGACGGTGTCGGGAAGGGGTGCAGGCCGAGCTTTTTGGCCGCTGCCGTGAAGATGAGCCCGGCCTGGGACATGATCAGCGGCTTGTTCGGGTACTCGCTGACACGGGGGCCTTCGAAGGGATTGCCGCCCTCGATGATCTGGCCGCGCAAATTGCCGGCCTTGCCCGAAGTGCCGCACAATTTTTCGAAGCGCTCGTAATAGGGCTCGAGCTCGTCATAGGTGACGCCCCAATCCTGGATGGTCAGATCGGCAGGAATCGTTTTCTTGCCATAGCGTTGTTCCAGATGCGAGCGCAGCACGAATTCGCTTGGCAGATTGCGCCAGGTGACGCCATTCCAATGTGTTCCTGCTCCTCCTACGCCGTCGCCCAATGGAAATGCGCCCCACCGGCGCATCGGAAGCGCCGCTTCGTCGGGCGTGTGGCGCATGGTGATGGTCTCGGTGCCATTATCCAGCATCAACTGGAAGCGAAGTCGGTATTTTAGCTCGTCTCGGATTCCGGGTAGCGCGAAATCCTGGGCCGGGGAGCGACCCGCGCCCCGTTCCAGACCGACGACGGAAAGCCCTGCCTTGGTGAGCTCGCGCGCCATGATGCTACCGGTCCAGCCCATGCCGACCAGCACCGCATCGACCTGTTTCAGTTTCCTCGCCATGTCTTTCCCCTTAGCTGAAATCGGCGATGGATTGGGGTTCGATGGCCACTCTCTTGCCGCGATAGGCCTCGGCCTTGGCAGCCCAGGTCGCGGGCAGGCCGGGATAGCCGACCATGCGCCAGGAAACCTTGTTGCGGTTGCCGCCATACATGGGGTCCGCAAAGAAGCCTTCCATGGCCGATTGCAGGATGGCTTCGAAGAAAGGTTGCGCCTCGATGCCATCGAACTTCGCCGTGCCCTTTTCCATGGCGGTGAGGCCGGCGGCGCGATCAGCTGGCGGCAGACGATCGAAATCCTTTCCGTAGGTCTTATGGGACCAGACATTGGCGGCCTTGATGCCGGCGGCGAAATATTCGCGCGGCGTCAGCGGCAGTTGGTAACCGTGCTCGGGCCTGGCTGGCAGGAACGGCCCATTGCGATAAAGCCGCGCGCCATTGCCCCAGGCGCCCGCGAGCTGACGGTCGATATAGGTGACGAGGCCGCAATCGGTACCTGAAGGCGACAGCCGGTCGGCGGGAATGATGGTGTCGTAGGCGGCGGAGAAGAAGGCCGCTTCATCGGCGGTGAGCGTAAGCAGAGGCTCGGGCGCGGGAGGGATGGCTGCAGGCTGTGCGGGCGGCGTCTGCGCTTCGGCGGCGCGGGGCAAGGCGCCCGCCAGCGCGCTCGCGGCGAGCGTTCCGGCCGCACCGGCGGTTTTCAGAAAACTCCGGCGTGGGACGTCGTTCTCCGCCATCTTTCCCTCCCTTAGCCACGGGCGAGCCCATGATGGACCATTATATCATCAAAGGCGCCGGCTCCGAGCCTATGGCGCGGAAGGCGCCGGGGCGGCCGTGCTGAAGCCGGGGTTCACATAGACGACGTTCGGCTCTGTGGGCAGCCCGCGCCGCGTCACCACGAAGATGGCGGCAACCACCACCCCAATGGCGAGCAGCACGATGAGTTTTGGCAGCGATCTTCCCATGTCCGGACGGGAGCATTGGCAGGCAAGCGCGTCAAGCCTGGGGGCGGGCCGTCCAGACGATGAAGGACTCATTCTGGGCGCGGAGGCGCGCTGGCTGGGTGGCCCGGTCGTGAAGCATCTCCTCGGGCCGCGCTTCGCGCGGACCCGGGGGCGGGGCCATGACATGATGTTGTACATAAACGCATTCCAAACCCGCTCTAATAACGGGAATATTGTTTTTCCTCGACGATGTCCGATTTCAGCAGCGCGTTGATCTGCTGTTTCAATACGCCACGTTTGTCATTGTTGTGGTAGACGGCACGCGCGAGCGCGATGAAGTCCTGGTCGAAGATTCTCTGGGCTTCCTTCGCCCTTATGTCATCTTCGATCTGCCAAAGCGTTTCGTTGACGCGTTTCAGTTCCGCTCTCAGGGAAGCGAGTTTCGGCTCCAGGCTTTCGGCCTGGCCCGCGATGCCGACCAGCCTGGCCAGTTCGCGTCGGACATTCTCGAGCGCGGGTTTCGACGTCAACCGCTCGGATTTGATCTCCAGAATCGCGATCTTGTCGATCAGCTCGCCCCAGGAGATTGGGACCACAGGATTCATCGTGCGCTCCGTGATAGGGCCAAGGGGACCAACGCGTCAGCCATAGCGGAAAACACGCTGTCCCAATCATCGCGCACGGGCTGGCGGAAGAGACGCATGCTCGGATACCAAGGGCTATCGCTACGCTCGAGCATCCAGCGCCAATCTGGCATGTGCTTGATTGCGATCCAAACCGGCCGCCCCAGCGCGCCCGCCAGATGCGCGCTCGCTGTGTCCGAGGTGATGATGAGGTCGAGGTTTTGCATGATCGCGGCGGTATCGATGAATGCATCATCGCCTTCATCGAATGCGCCAAGCGTTTCGACAATCATCCCCGCCGGTAGATGCGCGAGCTGGTCCAGCCCGTGCCTTTTCTGCAACGAGATGAGGCGAACGCCCGGTACCGCAGCGAGCGGCTGAAATTTTGCGAGCGGAATCGACCGGCCTTTGTCGATCTTGCCGATCGGATTGCCCTGCCAGCAAATTCCGATCCGAAAGCCGTTACCAGCAATGCGCTTGCGCCATTGCGCGACAAGCGCACCTTCCGCAAAGAGATAAGGAACATCGCCCGGAAGATCGCCGAGCGTAACGCCGAAGCGTTCGGCGAGACTCATCAAAGCGCATTGAAAATCGAAACGCCGCTCGGCGTCACAGAAAGCCGTTACCTCCATATCGGCCGCGAATGGGCGAAACACCCGCACCAGACCGGGATGACAGAGGAAGGTGAGCTTCGCGCCCGATGGCGCCAGACGGGGCAGAAACCGCGCGAATTGAATCGCGTCCCCCATGCCTTGCTCGGAATAGACCACGATCCTGCGTGCGGCGAGCTTTTCGCCACGCCATTCGCGCGCTTGCAACACCGGCCGGTCGAAGCCGCAATCAGCCACTTCCCAGCGACGCTCGAAGTCGCGCCATCCGCGTTGAAAGTGTCCGCGAAGAAGGAGCGCCGAACCGCGATGATAAGCGGCTTCGGCGTATTCGGGCCGCTCGGTGACCGCTCTGTCATAAGCGGCAGCGGCGTCCTCGGCGCGGCCTTGATGCAGCAGGAGATTGCCCTTGAGCACCAAAGCCGGCGCGTAGTCCGCCTTCAGCGTGATGGATTTTTCGCAAGCCGCCAATGCTTCTTCGAGGCGGTTCTGTTCCATCAGCATGTTGGCGCGGTTGAGATGACCTTCCGGGCCGTCGGGGTCCAGCGCGATGGATTTTTCATAGGCGCAGAGGGCCTCGTCATGGCGCCCCAGCTCGGCGAAGAGATTGCCGCGGCTGATCTGGAAGCTCGCAGAATCGGGCTTCAACAAAGCGGCTTTGTCATAACTCGCAAGCGCGGCCTCGTAGCATTTGAGCGCCAGCAGCACGTTCCCGCGCGCGTTCATCAATTCCGGATTTTTCGCATCTGTCGCCAAGGCTCTGTCGAGAACGGCCAAGGCCTCTCGGTGTTTCTTCTCGCTCATCAAGACAATCGCGTAATTGGCAAGGGCCGGGACATAGCTGGGTGCGAGCTTCAGGAGCGCCTCCACGCTCGGCCGTGCCTCCTTATGGCGGTTCAGCGCAATCAAGGCGTTGGCGCGATTGTGAAGCGCAAACACCGACCGGGAATCGACGCGCAACACGCTGTCGAAATCCTTCAGTGCCTCATTATGCTTGCCCCCTTCGGCCAGTGCCAAACCGCGATAAAGCAGCGCATGAGGATTTTGCGGCTGGAACGACAGGGCTTTATTAAGTGCCTCAATGGCAAGCGCGTGCTTTTTTCGTTCCAGCAATGCGTTGCCATAGCTGGTCAGTGCCTCGGGCGAGCGTGGATTGACCTCGACAGCGCGCCGAAGCTGTTTCTCCGCCTCTTCAAAGCGGCCGAAATGGCTTTCGATTGTCCCCAGCATGAACAAAGCATGGAAACTAACCGGCTTGCTCGCCACGAGCGCGCGGCAGAGTTCGGCGGCGCCGATGAGATCGCCCGCTCGCGCGAGTTTCTGCGCTTGTTGCATGGTGTCTGAACTGTCGAAAGGATTGCTCATGTATCTGAGATGTTAATGGCGAGCTGCAATCTCCACAAGCATGCTGCAGCTGGTTGTGTCGCTCCGCCGAGCTATGTCACGTGCGTGGTCAGGCTCGCAGATGTAACTTCGTCGCAATGTGGCGAGGCGACATCGGAATC
>JAXDMY010000104.1:0-12029 GCA_034665805.1 Alphaproteobacteria bacterium | reverse complement strand
ATGCATCTGATAGAGCGCTATCGTCTGATCGACGGCGAGACCGCCGCCAAGGCGGTTCCCGCCCGTGCCACGCCCTGGGGCAACGAAATCGATCCGGATCCGAAAAAGGCGGGGCTGCAAGTTGAGTTCACCGTGACCGACCCCATCGCCTTCACCATGCCCTGGTCGGCGGTAGTGACCTATAGGCCGCTCAACGGAGATTGGCTGGAAGTCGCCTGCGCCGAGAACAACGGCCTCTATTTCCAGTATGACGGAGCCTCCTTCCCTCACGCGGACAAGCCGGATTTCTGAGCCGTTTCGACTCTTCCCTAAGGGTGAGGTTTCTTCTTTTCTTTCGCGATGCCCAATTGCTCGCGCCACACCTTGCCCGGGATTTCTTCTACCGCGCCCTCCGGCAGGTGCCCCAGATGAAACGGCCCGAAACTGACCCGGATCAGCCGCGAGACTTTCAGCCCCAGGTGCTCCATCAGGCGTTTAACTTCACGGTTCTTGCCTTCCTTGAGGCTGATCATCGCCCAGGCATTGTGGCCCTTGGTGCGCTCCAGCTCGGCGGTGACCGGACCGTAGCGCACGCCATCCAGGGTCACGCCTTTGGCCAAACGGTCGAGATCGGCCTGCGTCACATTCCCGAACAGGCGGACGCGATAGCGCCTTATCCAACCCTGCGCGGGAAGCTCCAACGTGCGCGCCAGCTCGCCGTCATTGGTGAGGAGCAGCAGGCCTTCGGAATTGATGTCCAACCGCCCGACGGAGATGGCGCGGGGGAGGGCGCGCGGCAGCTGGGCAAAGACGGTCGGGCGTCCTTCCGGATCGCGATGGGACGTCACCAGGCCCGCCGGCTTGTGATAGCGCCACAATTTGGCGGGACCTGCGCTAGGGATCGGTTTGCCGTCCACCGTGATCAGCGCATCGGTCGCCACGTTCAGGGCCGGGCTGGTGATTTTTTCGCCGCCAAGCGCGACGCGCCCCTCGGCGATCAGCTTCTCGGCGTCGCGGCGCGAACAGATGCCGGCACGCGCGATCACCTTGGCGATGCGCTCGCCGGTTTTGGGTTCGGCTGCGTCGGCGCTTTTGCTCATGGATTGGGCTATCGTGCGCGCGATGAAAGAGCAAGACGAAGATTTTATGCGCCTCGCTTTGGCGCAAGGCCAGGCGGCGGGCTCAAGGGGCGAAGTCCCCATCGGCGCGGTACTGGTTTCGGCGGATGGCGAAGTGCTCGCCCAAGACGGGAACCGCATTGTCGCGACCCGCGATCCTACGGCCCATGCCGAAATGCTGGTGCTGCGGGCGGGTGCGGCGCGCCTCGGCAATGAGAGGCTGATCGGGACGACGTTGTATGTGACGCTGGAACCCTGCGCCATGTGCGCAGGCGCTATGAGTCTGGCGCGCGTGGCGCGGCTGGTTTACGCCGCCGCGGACTCCAAGGGCGGCGCCATCGAGCATGGGCCGCGCTTCTTCACGCAAGCCACCTGTCATCATCGGCCATTGGTCGAACGCGCCGGCGACTCGGACGCGGCCGGGCGGTTGCTCAAGGAATTCTTCCAAGCCCGGCGCTGATCTAGAACCAGGCGGGGGCCAGTTGCGCAAAGCCGAGCAGAAATGTTTCGCGCGCGACAAAGAGACCGATGCCCGCGCCGACCAGAACATCGGAAAAGAAATGCGCCGTCAGCATCGCGCGGGTCAGTGCAAGTCCCGTCGCCAGCGCCAGCCAGAGCGGCGCCAGCATGGGCGTGATGGCGCAAAACACCACGGCGACGCAGAAGATCGTCATCGAATGGCCGGAAGGGAAGGAATCATATTGCAACTGCCAGGTGAAATAGCGGAACCCATAGAGCCCGTGTTCAAAATCATCGCGAGGCCGGCGTCGGCCGAGGACAAGCTTGATGCTGTGCAGAAGCACACTCGCCGCAACGAAGCTCATCAGCAAAGCGAGCGAATAATCCGAGATTTCGCGCAAGACCTCCGTTTCGCCGCTCCACGCCATGATGGCCTGGACGCCGATGTAAAACAGCAGCGCGGCGATGATCCAGGGAAGCCCCTTGGCCCAATCGGTGATGAGCAAGGCGAATTGCCAGAGGGGCCGCTGCAATTGCTCGCGGCAATATTGCGCGGCGCCCCTGTCGATCCGAAGACATGAGAACCCGAGAACGATGAAAATAACGGCAAGCGCGAGCAGCATCCCTATCGCTTCGCCTCTTCGCGCGCGATGGCCCGCCAGCCTATGTCGTGACGGTAGAATCCGCCCGGCCAGTCGATATGGCTGACCGCGTCATAGGCTCGCGCCCGGGCCTCGCGCACGTCGCGCCCGAGCGCGCAGATGCTCAGCACGCGCCCGCCACTGGCGAAGATGCGGCCCTCGCGCGTCATGGTTCCGGCATGGAAAATCTCGACGCCCTCGACGCCGGCGGCTTCTGAGAGACCGCGAATTTCGCTGCCTTTCTCATAGGCTCCCGGATAGCCTTTCGCCGCCATCACCACCGTCAGCGCCACATCATTGCGCCAGCGCAAATCGAAGGTGTCCAGCACGCCGTCGCGTGCCGCGATCAGCGCGGAGAGCAGATCCGATTTCAGCCGCGGCACAAGGACCTGGCATTCGGGATCGCCGAAGCGGCAATTATATTCGATCAGCTTGGGCTCGCCGTCTTTGATCATCAGTCCGGCATAAAGCACACCCCGATAGACCGTGCCGCGTTCGCGCATGGCGTCCACGGTCGGCTGCACGATGCGCGCCATGACTTGGCGTTCGATGTCCGGCGTGAATACGGGTGCGGGCGAATAGGCGCCCATCCCGCCGGTGTTGGGACCGCAATCGCCATCGAAGGCGCGCTTGTGGTCCTGAGCGCTCGTCAGCGCAAGGACATGGGTGCCGTCCGTCAGTGCAAAGAAGCTCGCCTCTTCGCCGTCGAGAAATTCCTCGATGACGACTTCCTTGCCGGCATCGCCAAAGGCGCCCGCGAACATGAAATCGATGGCGGCATCGGCAGCTTCGCGCGTATCGGCGATCACGACGCCCTTGCCCTGTGCGAGGCCGTCGGCTTTGACGACAACAGGAAAGCCCAATGTCGTCGCGAAAGCCTTGGCCGCAGCGGCGTCGCTGCAACGCTTATATGCGGCGGTCGGGATGCCGTGTTCGGCGCAAAGGTCCTTCACGAAGCCCTTGGAGGCCTCCAACCGTGCTGCCGCCGCCGATGGGCCGAGCGCTTTTATGCCGGCGGCTTCCAAACGGTCCGCAAGGCCCGCTGTCAGCGGTGCTTCGGGCCCGATCACCACGAAATCGATTCCCTTCTCCTTGGCGAAACCGACAATCCCATCCAAATCCATCGCATCGATGGCGACGCAGTCTCCGACCTCAGCCATTCCCGGATTTCCCGGCGCACAATAAAGCCGCGTGAGCAGCGGGCTGGCCGCAAGCGCCCAAGCAAGCGCGTGCTCGCGGCCGCCAGATCCGATGAGAAGAATGTTCAAACCCGCTTTCCCCGCTAGCGCCATCACAAATGGGCTGTATCATCGCTGCATGACGGACGAAACCCCTTTGAATGACCTCGCGGAAGCGGCGCCCACAACCGGCAATTTGCGCGAATTCACGGTGAGCGAAATCTCCAACCTCTTGAAGCGCACCGTGGAGGATGCCTTTGCCTATGTGCGGGTGAAAGGTGAGATCTCAAGGGTCTCGCGCCATTCGAGCGGCCATTTCTATTTCGACCTCAAGGACGACCGCTCGGTGCTCTCCGCCGTAATCTGGAAAGGCAATGCCGCCCGCCTCAAGGTGAAGCCGGAACAGGGGTTGGAGGTCGTCGTTACGGGCCGCCTGACCACCTTTCCGAACCAGTCCAAATATCAGATCGTCGTGGAGGAGATGGAGCTTGCCGGGCTCGGCGCGCTGATGGCGATGCTGGAGCTGCGCAAGAAGAAGCTTGCCGCCGAAGGCTTGTTCGATCCGGCGCGCAAGAAGACCATTCCGTTTCTTCCCCGGATTGTCGGAGTCGTAACCTCGCCGACGGGCGCGGTGATCCGCGACATCATGCACCGGCTTTCCGACCGTTGTCCCCGGCGGGTCCTGCTGTGGCCGGTCAATGTGCAAGGCGAGAAGGCGGCCGGCGAAATCGCGGCGGCGATTCGCGGTTTCAACGCACTGCCGGCGGACGGCGCAATTCCACGTCCCGATGTCCTGATCGTCGCGCGCGGGGGCGGCTCGTTCGAGGATTTGCTCGCCTTCAGCGACGAGGCCGTGGTGCGGGCGGCGGCGGAGTCGTCCATCCCCCTGATCTCGGCGGTGGGCCACGAGACCGATACCACCCTGATCGATTTCGCCGCGGACCGGCGCGCCCCCACTCCGACGGCGGCGGCGGAGATGGCGGTGCCGGTGTTGCGCGATTGCGTGGAAAACCTGCTTGCGCTCCAACAACGGTTATTGCGAGGGGTCGCGCGACTGATGGAGCGTCAGCGCAGGCATGTGCAGGCATTGGCGCGTGCGCTTCCCCGGCCCGATTCCCTTTTCGCTCTGCCGCGTCAGCGCTTCGATGCAAGCTCGAGCCGTCTCAGGTCCGCTCTGTTCCAGAATTTGCAGCGCCACGGCGCCCGCTTTGCCCAGGTTTCCGCGCTGATGCGTCCACGCATCGTAAGTGCGGCAATCCAACACGGACACGAATCCCTAACAGACCTCGACGCCCGGCTGATCCGCGCCTTCCGCCACCGCGTGCGGCGCGCGCAAGCCAGCCTCGAAACATCCTCGCGCGTGCTGGAGACTCTCAGCTACCGGGCTGTGCTGGCCCGCGGCTTCGTGCTCGTGCGCGGAGCCGACGATGTGATCAAACGCCACGCTTCGGCTGTAAAGCCCGGAAATGCGCTGACCCTGACATTCGCCGATGGGGAAGTGAAGGCCACCGGCGTCGGGGCGCCGGTGATTCGCCCGCCCAGACGGGGGATTTTCAAGCTCAAAGGCCAAGACGACCTATTCTGAGTGGCGCTTGGTTTTTGAACGCGCCGCGCGTTACACTCCCCCCATGAACCAATTCGAACGCGATATCGGCGGCCGGCCCGCCGCCCTGCAATATCTCGACGGCGAATACCGCGTGATCACGCCTGGAACCTATGTGATCTGCGCGGTCACGGGGACGAAGATTCCCTTAGAGGCGTTGCGCTATTGGAGCGTCGATTTGCAGGAGGCCTATGCGGGCCCCGGGGCGGCTTTGAAACGCCTGCAGGAAAAAGGCCTCACGAACCGATAGGCGGCGTGAGCGCTTGGGCGCGTTTTCTCAGCGGCGCGTTCTTGTCCACCCAGCGCTTGTGAATCCACAGCCATTCGCCGGGGTACTCGCGTACACGCTCTTCGATGAAGCGGGTGATCGCCGCGGTCAGTTCGATGAGATCCTTGGCGGGATCGCCGGTGTTTGGCGGCTCGATCACAGGGTGGGCGTGGACGTGGAAGCGCGCGCCGCCAAGACGATGGTTGGAGATGGGCAGGATCACCGCGCCGAGCTTCAGCGCCAGCGCGGCGGGCGCCGGCGTGGTGAAGGCATCCCGCCCAAAAAACGGAACCAGAACGCCTTCGCTCGCGCGCTGATCCACGAGGAGACACAAGGCTTCACCCCGTCGCAGAAGCGAGAAGGCGCGCCGCGTTCCGGAAGGGCCTTTCGCGATCTGTTCCTTCATACCGGTGCGGGAGCGCACCCTATCCAGCCAGCGATTGACGTAAGGGTTGTTCGCCGGACGCACCACGACGCCGCCGCTGAAGCCATATTCGCGGCCGACGATGGGCATGATCTCCCAATTCGCCAGATGACCCGACACCATGATGAAGCCCTTGCCGCGCGCCTTGGCGGCCTCGATATTCTCGATGCCGGTCAGCTCGATCCGCGCGTCGGGACCACGCCAGAGAATCTCGTCGAGATGGGGATATTCCCCCATCACGCGGCCGAGATTGTCCCACATGGCGATGAGAATCGCGTGAATCTCCGCCTCGCTTTTTTCCGGAAACGCCTGGCGGAGATTTGCGGTGGCGCGGCGCGACAGAGGCGTGGGCGCGACGAGATTGCGCCCGATCCAGGCACCGATGGAAGATGCGCGGTCGATGGGGAAGACGCGAAAGAAACCCATCACCGAGAAGAATCCGGCCGCTTCGAAATAATGCCGCAGACGCCGTCCGAACGGCACGGCCGGCGTTTCTTGCGGGGGGGGCTTGGCCGGAAGGGTTTCGGTCATCACACGCCGACATCCCGCGCTTGGAGAAGCCTGTCAAGCAGCGAGGTGAGCGCGTCGGGTTCGGCGAACATGGCCAGCACCGGCACCGGTACGATGGATTGTCTCCCGGCGGGGTCGAGGCGAACGAAATCCTTCTCTGTTGTAACAAGCAGCGCGTTCGCCCTCTGCGCGGACACCCTGAGCACCGATAGTTCGCTTGCGCTGAACCGATGATGATCCGGAAAGGATTGCGCCGCGACAATTTCTGCGCCCATCGTGCGAAGCGTCTGAAAGAATTTCTGCGGGCGTCCAATGCCGGCGAAGGCGAAGATGCCGCGGCCGCGGAGTGCATCCGGGGCCGTCGGCACGAGGCGCGCCGAAAGGATCGGCCCGGCAAAGGACGGAAGGGGAGGCGCTCCTTGCCCCATCAGCACGATGCCATCCGCGCGGGCGAGGCCTTGGGGGACATCTTCACGCAGCGGCCCTGCGGGAATGAGCCTGCCATTCCCGAACCCGCTCTCTGCATCGACCACGACGAGCGAGAGGTCCTTGGCGATCTGGAAATTCTGAAAACCGTCATCCATGACGATGACGTCCGCGCCGAGCGTATCGGCGAGGCGCGCGCCCTCTGCGCGATTGCGAGCCACGATCACCGTGCCGTGCGCCGCCAACAGCAAAGGCTCATCGCCGACATCGGAGGCCGAATGCTGCGCCGGGTTCACGCAGGTAGGGCCGCGAAGCCGTCCGCCATAGCCGCGGCTGAGGAAGATGATCTTCTTTCCGCGTGCCGCCAGTGCGTGCCCGATGGCGATGGCAATCGGCGTCTTGCCGGATCCGCCCGCAGTCAGATTGCCGATGCAGACGACAAGCGCTTTGGAGCGGAACGGGCGTGCCCGCTGCAGACGAGCCCGAACTGAGAGTCCGTACAGCGCGCCAAACGGGGCAAGCAATGCGGCGATGGCTCTTGCCGCCACACTTTGGCTCGTCCAAAACTCAGGTGCGCGCATGGGTGATAAGCGTTTCCGCCATCGCCATTGTGGCAGAAAGCGCGCCCTTCAAACTTTCGGATGCCGATTTGGCCCGGGTGCCGAGTTGCGCAGCGCATCCGGGATCGGCAATCAGCTTCTGGACCAGCCTCAATAATTCTTCGCTGCTCTGCACGCGGCCATCGCCCTGGGCGGCGAGCAGGGAAACGAATGTCTCCTCGAAATTGTGGGTGTGCGGACCCGTCACAACGGCCGTTCCGAGTCGGGCCGGTTCCAAGGGGTTCTGTCCCCCGTGAGGCACGAGGCTTCCACCGAGAAAGGCGAAGGGCGCAAGACGATAGAACAAGCCCAGTTCGCCCATCGTATCGGCGACATAAAGCTGGGTGTCAGACGAGGGTATCTCGCCTGTCGAGCGACGTGAAACGGCAAAGCCGTGCGCCTTGGCGAGCGCTTCGATCTCGGGACCGCGCGCGGGGTGACGGGGGACGATGATGGTCAATGCATCCGATCCATTCTTGCGCAAGTCGCCGGCCACGCGCATGACGATCTCCTCTTCGCCAGGATGCGTGCTCGCGGCGAGGAAGATGGGGCGTGCGCCAAAAGCTGCGCGGAACGCTGTCAGCGCAGCCTCGTCGACCGGCAAAGCCGGGGCATCGGCCTTGAGGCTTCCCGCGATTTGCACGGACAACGCACCGAGCGCCGTCAGGCGCTTTGCGACGCCTTCATCTTGCGCGAGGCATGCGTCGAAGGACGAGAGAATCCGGCGCGCCAAACCGCGCGCACGATTCCAGCCGCGGAAGGACCGCTCCGAAAGTCGGGCGTTCACCAGGGCCATCGGCACGCCGCGCGCATGTGTTTCCACAATCAGGTTGGGCCACAGCTCGGATTCGACGAACAGCGCCAGGTCAGGCCGCCAATGTGCGAGGAAGCGCCGCACCGAGCTTCGCGAATCGACCGGCACATATTGATGGAATGCGCGCGCGGGCAGGCGCTCTTCCATCATTTTCGCCGATGTCACCGTACCCGTGGTGACAAGGACCTGACGGCCGGGCTTCTCCAGAAGGGCCGATACCAAGGGCAGAGCCGCCAAGGATTCGCCCACGCTCGCGCCGTGAATCCAAATCAGCGTACCCGGCGGTCGCGCGCGCGAGGCGGAGCCGTATCGTTCTGGCAGCCGGGCGGCATCTTCCTTGCCGCGTCTGGCGCGAAGCTTAAGGAGCGCCGGCACCGCAGGGGCGAGCGCGCTCATGGCGCCCCGATAAAGAGCTAAGGCCACGCCGCCTCCCGCGCGCGCGGACTCATCCGAGATGCGCTGCCGGCGCAGTCTCGTCCTCCTGGATTTCATGCTGATAGAGCCGCGCATAGAGGCCGCCGCGCGCCATCAGCGCGCCATGCGTGCCCGACTCCACCACGCGACCGGAATCGAGGACATAGAGCTGGTCTGCATCCACAACGGTGCTGAGCCGGTGTGCAATCACAATGGTCGTGCGCCCCTTCATCAGCCGGCGCAGCGCCTCCTGGACCAGCCGCTCGTTCTCGGTGTCCAGCGCCGAGGTCGCTTCGTCGAGCATCAGAATGGGCGCGTCGCGCAGCATGGCGCGCGCGATCGCAATGCGCTGCTTCTGCCCGCCGGACAGCCTGAGGCCCCCCTCACCGACGCGCGTGTCATAGCCATTCGGCAATTGGGTGATGAAATCATGCGCGGCGGCGGATTTGGCCGCCTCTTTGATCTCGTTGGCAGTGGCCTCTTTTCGCCCATAGCCGATATTCGCCGTCACCGTGTCGTCGAACAAGAATGGGTCCTGCGTCACCAAAGCGATATTGGCTCGCAGGGATTCCATGGTCACGCTGCGGATATCCTGGCCGTCGACCGTGATGCGGCCGCCTTCGGCATCGTAGAACCGCAAGAGCAGGCTGAAGATCGTGCTCTTGCCCGAACCCGATGGTCCGACCAAGGCGATCTTCTGTCCGGGTGACACATCCAAATTCACCCCGGCGAGCGCCGCCTGGCCCGGATGATAGGAGAAGCTCACCTCTTCAAAACGGACATGGCCGCCGAAGGGTAAGGGCGCGATTCGGAGCGGCTTGGCGCCCGCAGCATCGACAATCGCGGGCTCCGCGTCGATCAGTGCGAACACGCGTTTGGCCGCGCCCAGGCCTTCGGTGGTGATGGTCCAAAGCTGCGAGAGGTTGCGCACCGGCTGCTGCGCCAACAGCATCGCGCCGATGAAAGAGGCAAATTGATTGAGCTCCAACCGTCCCTGCAGGCCTTCATAGCCGGCATAGAGGATGACCGCGGCCACCGCGAGTCCACCAAAGAAATCGGCCGCCGGCGCCGAGAGCGCCCGCGCTTTCAAAGACCGGACGAGATGGCCGAGCCGTTTTTCGATGCGCTCATACGCCCGCGCCGCCAGCGGCGTCTCGAGGCCATAGGCCTTCACAATCCGCCGTCCGTCCAAGATCTCGGACAAAGCCGTGGAGAGCTCGCCGGTTTCCACCATGCCTCTGGTCGAGGATTTCTGCATCGTGCGGCCGAGATTGCGCGTCACCCAGCCGATCACGGGGAGCACCAGAACCGACACGAGCGACAGCCGCCAATCCTGATAGATCATCACCGAGGCGAGGAAGATCAGGGACAGAAGCTCCTTGGCCAATCCCGCGATGCCTTTGGTGACGGCGTCGCGCAGCAGCGTCGCATCATAGAGAAAATTGGAAATGAACTGCCCGGAATGAACGAGATTCAACCGCTGCAGGTCGAACCAGATCAGACTGCGCACCATGTCGCGCTGGGTGTCCGCGACGATCCGCTGGCCCAACAGGTTGGTGAGCACCGTCTCGCCGAAATTGAGGGCAGCGCGCAGGGTGACCGCGGCCACGATCGCCAGCGGGATCAGCAGCACCATGTCGGAACGCTTTTCGAGAAAGACGTAGCGGATTGCCGGATCGAGGAGCCAGGCGAGGAGGGCGGTCATTGCTGCGCCGCCCGCCATGCAGACAATCGCGAAGGCAAGGTTGAGCTTCTGCAGCCCGAGATAATCGCGCAGGAGCCGTCCGATCAGCGCAAGATCGCCGTCACCGGAGGCCCGCAGACCCGGGGCGGGGGGATTTGTCTTCATATCAGGCTCTTACCACGCCCTGGAGGAGCCGAGCGAGAGTCTCCCGAGCCCAATGCCGGCTTATGGTGCATTCCAGTCATCCCGGGGGCCAGCCGGGAACACCAGGAAATCGCGCCAAAAGCAGTCATCCCGCCAGGCGACGGCCGGACGGGCACTTCACGCAGAGTACCCGTCCCTGCCGGTTACTAAGAATGAGCCCCGCGACAAAATATCGACCTCCACCGAAGCTTGGGATCGAGGTCAGAATGGCGTAACGCTCGGCCAGTCCCCGATCGGCCTTGATCTGCCTGAGGCATTCGCGCTCGAGAGCTTTGATATGAACCTCGAGTTGCAAGATCCGACGTGTGAGCTGACGCTTGAGAAAGCAACCCTCGGCCGCGGCGCATTGGTTCTTCAACGCCGTCTTCTCGGCCACGGCACTCGCTCTCGTCGTAACCAGTTCTTTCATGGCTTCCAACGCTTGCGGTGTGGCCGCGCGACACGCTGGCGCCATCACCGCGGCGAACTGCGCAAGAACCTTGGCGTCGAGCCGATCGGTCTTTGCGAAGTTGCCTTGCGCCTTGGCGAACATACGAACGCGGTATGGATCGGTGACCGCCACCGCGATCTGGGATGCATGCAGACTTCGGCACAGCTCGCGATGCCATTTGCCAGTGGCCTCGACCGCCACGAGCTTGGGCTTATGGCGAAGAAGCCAGCGCTTCAGCTGGCGAATGCCTTCAGGCCCGTTGGCTACGCGCAGAGATGCCGAGGACGGCAACGCATGTGCATCAAGCCAGGTTTTGCTTACGTCGATACCTACGCTACAATTCAGAGTCTCTTGTTCGGACGCTTCCTTGCCTTGCATGCGGGACGTCCTCCCTATCATCTGTTGAGGACAAGAGCCGAGAATGGACGGACCAAGCTCCCCCACGGTCCAACGACCAAAGGTGGTTTGAACGGTCCCGGCCATCCGTATGGGGACCGGTGGCCACCGGTCCCCATACGCCACACAACATGCGCAGAGTCGGCCCGAAGAACATGCAAGGTGGCGCGCAGCGCCGGAGGGGGGTGCCGGAAGGGGGGTGGGGTCACACGCTCGGAACCACGCCCTTCAGGCTCGGCACGAAATCGCCCAGCACGCTCGGCGGCCAGGGTATCGCCAGCAATTGGTCGAATAGGACATAGATGAAGACGCACATGATCGCGGCCAGCGGCAGCACGATGCGCCAGGGCTCGCGCCCCTCGACGCGCATGAACGCGATGACGAACAGCGGCACGGTCGGGATAAGCCCGATCAGCGCCATGGACATCAGGAACCCCACCATCCAACCGAAAAAGATCGCGCCGCGGGTGAGCAGAACCTTCGCCGGCAAATGGCTGATGTTGCTCTTGATGTCCATGTGAATTTTTTCCTGCACCTGCGACCGCGCTTTTTCGCCGAGGCTTTCCAGTCTGACGGTGCCGCGCTTGAAGATCTCGTTGGCGAGCGCGAGTGAGCAAAACAGAATGGCGCCGCTTCCCACGATGATGGGGATGATCCGGGCCAGCGGATTCCAATCCACCGCCTGAACCAGCATCACCGCAAACAACGCCAGCAGGAATCCGGGAAACAGATTCTGCCAGGAAAAATGCGGCGGCCCGAAATCCGACAGCATGCCCTTGACGCCGCCATGGGCGCGCACGTCCTGGAGGAAGGGGCGGAATAGGCTGACCGCGGCCAAAGCGAACATCAGGATGACCAGCGGGCGCGTCAGCCAGGACGAGC